>JAMONC010000222.1 GCA_027066725.1 Desulfobacterales bacterium | reverse complement strand
CCAACAGCAGAGTTTGGTTTTCTTTGCGCACTTATAATGTTTGTTGCACTTTTGGCAGATCTTTTTGTTCTTCCAGCACTTTTAGCTTTAAGGGGGGATAGAAAGTCAACAGGAGGACGTTCATGAATGAGAAGATAAGGACAATACTTCAGGCAGGTATCCTTGCACCTTCAGGAGATAATACTCAGCCTTGGCTTTTAAGATATAAAGAAGATAAAAATGAGCTAGAGATGTTTATTGATCCTAAAGCAGATCAGTCCTTCTTTAATGTAGGACAAAGAGCCACTTATCTTTCTTTAGGAGCAGTTTTTGAGAATATTTTAATAGCATCTCGTGCCTTAGAGATAGAACCTGAATTTGAGATATATCCTCATAAAGAAGTTGATTCCCAAAATCCAGTAGCAAAGATAAGATTTAAAGATAAAACTAGTGTGAGTAAAAAAGGGATAAATCTTTATCCTGCAATTGGTACTCGCTGTACAAACAGAAAGCCATATAAAAAGACTCCGCTTGAATCTCAAGAGATAAAAGCTCTTATAAGAGAAGCTGAAGGGATAGAAGGGGCAAAACTTTCTCTTATTGTAGATAAAGCATTAAAGAAAAAGGTAGCTTCCTTAGTTTTTAAGGCAGATATTATTAGAGTAGAAAGACGAGATCTTCATGAATTTTTGTACTCGACCATAAGATGGAATCAAGAAGAAATCAATAGAAAAAGAGATGGCATGCCTATAAGAAGCCTAGAGGCAGGTTTTGGAGGAGATCTTTTTTTAAGATTTTGTGAGCCATGGCCTGTTATGAACTTTTTTAATAAGATTGGAGTAGGACGCGCTGTAGCAATGCATGCAAAGAAGTCTATTATGGACTGTGGTGCGGTAGGGCTTTTGACAGTTAAGGGTAATAGTCCTTATGACTTTTTTAATGCTGGAAGGGCACTAGAGAGGATATGGCTTTGTGCCACATCTTTAGGGCTTTCTATACAGCCTGTTACTGCAATTACCTTATTCTTTTTAAGAGTTGATCTTGAAGGAGATAGAGCATTTTCTATTAAACACAGGGATATCCTTTCTGATATAAGACCTAAATGGCAAAGTATTTGGGCAGATGTATTAAAAGACTCAAGGAGTGAAGCCCTCTTATTTAGAATAGGGAAATCTTCAAGTCCACCAACATCGAGAGCTATTAGAAAAGAACTTGAGGCATTTTTGATTTAAGATAACAATTTTATTTTTAGAAAAATGCCTCAAATCCTATATATATATCGTCATTTTCGTCGTATTGATGGAATAAAGTGTCGACGGGACCGCCAATTATATGTAGTCCTGTAAATAACCTAAGATTATCTCCAGGTTTATAAGAAAACTCTGGATTTAGATAATAGTCTCTTGTTGTAAAGGAATAACTTCCTTGAAGTTTTATCTTAAATGTATCTCTTTTAAATGTTTTTGATATTCTGAATAACATTCCTGAATCTAGTCTTTTTTCAAAAAGTATATTGCTATTCCAATGTGGAATCCATTGCTGGATAAATTCTATATTGGCATAAAGATTATTTTCCCATGTCCTGTCTATACCAATTACATATACTAGACATTCCTTTTTAGTTGAGGTTAGGTCTTTTTGCATAAATACATTATGAGTATGCCAAGCCCATTCTCCTCTTATACCATAAGGGCCAACAGTTGATTCTAAAGAAAGTCCAAATATTGTATCTCGGGGATATTCTATAACAATGTCATTCCCAATAACTTGAGTGGTATAAGGATTGAATTTGATATCATCTAAGTTGCTAACATATATTCCTTTTATTGGAAAACTTTTTATATACGGATATAAAGATCTGTTATGAGTCCAAAGTATACTGATTCCATAATCAAAACTGGTTAAATCCCCAGATAATCTTATACCAACCTCACTATTTTTAAGGGCGGGCCCATTATCAGGCTTTTTTATATGTAAGTTTTCAATGACTTGTCCCAAGTAAGGTATATCTT
>JAMONC010000221.1 GCA_027066725.1 Desulfobacterales bacterium | reverse complement strand
AATATAAAAAATGTCAGATAATCCAAAGTGGCTTGATGTAATGTTAGATCCTAATACTTATCCCCATAAAGTAGATAAGGTAGAGCTTATACAAACTCATATCTCTTGGGTATTTCTTGCTGGACCTAAAGTTTATAAGATAAAAAAGCCTGTAAATTTTGGCTTCTTAGATTTTACCACACTTGATAAAAGACTCCATTTTTGTAAAGAAGAACTGCGTCTTAATAAAAGACTTTGTCCTGATATATACCTAGATGTCATCCCTCTAAGTGAATCTCAAGATAAAATAGTCCTAGGAGATGATAGCAATGTCATAGAATGGGTCTTGGTAATGAATAAAATGCCCCATGAAAATCTCATGAATAAACTTATAGAAAGAGAACTATTTGATAAGTCACTTTTAGAAAAGATTACACAAAAACTTGTCCCATTTTATAAAAATGCCATTGCTCCAGAGGAAAAAGCCAAAGAACTCGGTTCATTAGAGACTATAAGATTTAATACAGAAGAAAATTTTGAACAAACTGCTTCGTTTATAAATAAATTGATTGACCAAGCTACTTACGATGATATCTCTAAATATACCCGAGAATTTGAGGGAAAAAATCAAAAACTGTTTGAAGATAGGATAGTAAATAAAAAAATAGTTGATGGTCACGGTGATCTTCACTCTGGCAATATATGCTTTGATTTTGAAAAGGACGATGTCTACATATTTGACTGTATAGAATTTAATGAGAGATTTAGATTTGGGGATATAGCAGTAGATTTAGCCTTTCTTGCAATGGATTTAGACAATTACGGGCACTCTATACTAGCTAAAGAGCTTATAGATGAACTTTCACAAAGCCTAGATGATCCAGGCCTAAAACAGTTAATAGATTTTTATAAATGCTATAGGGCTTATGTGCGTTTTAAAATAGGCTGTTTTACCTGGGCATCAGATGGAATTGATGAGCAAACAAAAAATGAAGCTCAAAGGCAGGCAAAAAGATATGCAAAGCTTGCACACAGATATGCAGGATTTAAAAAGCCTGCTACACTTTGGGTATTTTTAGGATTAACTGGAACAGGAAAATCTACAATTGCAAGGAAATTTTCAGAGGATCAGAAAATAAACTACTATAACTCTGATGTTATAAGAAAAGAAATAGCTAATATACCAATTAATCAAAAGGTCTATGTCCCTTATAACCAGGGGCTTTATAGTAAAGAAATGACTCAAAGGACCTATAATGCCCTTATAAGAAGGGCAGCAAAAGACCTTATAATTGGAGAAGATGCTATTATAGATGCCACCTTTACAGATGCTAGTTATAGAGAAAAGGTGATTGAACTTTGTCAAGTATTGGATGTAAAACCTGTTTTTATACACTGTACATTAGATGAAAAAGAGGTTAAAAAACGCCTTTATGATAGACAAGAGGCTGAAAATGATGTCTCTGATGGCAGATGGGAGATATATTTAGCACAAAAAAAGGCCTTTAAGCCTCTAGATGATATTAAAGAAAAGGCAATGGTTATAGAGCTTGATACTTCAAGGGATATAGATATTCTTTTAGAGAGCTTAAAAGCACTTAAACAATAAGAGAAGGAGAATATTTATGGCACAAATTCCATATAAGGGAGAGGTTAATAAGATTGTTCTTGCATACTCTGGAGGTCTTGATACCTCTGTAATTTTAAAGTGGTTAAAAGAAACCTATGAATGCCCTGTAGTTACATTTTCTGCAGATATTGGACAAAAAGAGGACTGGAAGGCAGTTGAACAAAAGGCATGGGATACAGGTGCAGATGAAGTTGTAATAAAAGACCTAAAAGAAGAGTTTGTTAAAGACTATGTATTTCCTATGTTTAGGGCAAATGCAATATATGAAGGTACATATCTTTTAGGCACATCTATAGCTAGACCCCTTATTGCTAAAGAACAGGTAAAAACAGCTCAAGATACTGGTGCAGATGCAGTAAGCCATGGTGCAACTGGTAAAGGAAATGATCA
>JAMONC010000220.1 GCA_027066725.1 Desulfobacterales bacterium | reverse complement strand
CTATTAAGATCCATGGATTAGATGACATCTTAATACATCTTGCAAGATGTTGTACTCCTGTGCCAGGAGATGATATTGTTGGTTATATTACACGTGGAAGAGGAGTTACGATACACCGGGAAGATTGTCCAAATGTTAAAAATCTAGATCCTGATCGTTTAGTTGAAGCTACTTGGGGAGAAGAAAATATTCAGGAATATTATCCTGTACGATTAAAGATTACAGCTACGGATAAAAAAGGACTTTTAGCTGCTATAAGTGATGCTATTAGTAGGGCGGAAGCAAATATTAAAAAGGCTAAAGTACAGACTACTCCCGATCAACTTGCAATATTTCTTTTTATTGTAGAAGTAACACATGGAAAACATTTAGAAAGAGTTCTTGCAGGAATAAACAAAGTTGAAGGAGTTATAAGTGTAGAAAGGGCTGCTACAAAAGGCTAATTTTATAGCAACCCTATCACAAAAAATCTATATCTTTATTTTGCAGGTTTTATAACCTTGCCAGAACGAAGACATCTTGTACAAACTCTTATTCTTTTTGTACGTCCATTTACAACTGCACGGACCTTTTGAAGATTTGGGAGCCAACGACGCTTAGTTTTATTATGTGCATGGCTTACATTACAACCTGTTTGAGGTCTTTTCCCGCATATTTCACATACCTTGGACATTTTTACCCCCTTTAAAGTATTAACTATATAAATATGCGTGTTGCTTTATAATCTAATAAGTCATTAAATGCAATAGATAGCATAAAATTTTTTAGTTTTGACTCTCCCACTCCTTTAAAGCATTAACAAGTTCTTTTGAAGCTTTAAAACTATATTGCTCAGAAGGGAATTTTTTTTCTTTAACTTCGTTAACATAAGAGGCGAGGGCTTTTTTTATTTCAGGAGCAAGATTAATATATCTTTTTACAAAAGAAGGAATAAATTTTTCATAAAGGCCTAGAAGATCGTTTGTTACAAGGACTTGCCCATCACAATATGGTCCTGCTCCAATTCCTATTGTTGGAACGTTTACTTTTTGAGTGATAATACGTGCAAGTTCATCGGGCACACATTCAAGTACAATAGAAAATACTCCTGCTTTACATATAGAAATTGCATCTTCTATAAGTGCCTTGGCTGATTCTAAGTCTTTTCCTTGTACCTTATAACCTCCAAGGGCTGTGGCACTTTGAGGTGTCAACCCTATATGTCCCATAACAGGGATTCCAGCATTAACTATAGCTTTTATTTTATCTACTACGTTTTTGCCACCTTCTAATTTTACAGCATCACAACCGGCCTCTTTTAAGAATCTTCCTGCATTTTCTACAGCTTTTTCAATGCTTACCTGATAAGACATAAATGGCATATCGCCTATTATAAGAGCTCTTTTTACTGCTTTTGAAACTGCCTTTGAATGATGAATCATATCTTCCATTGTAACAGGTAGTGTTGAATCATATCCTAAAATGACCATTGCAAGAGAATCACCAACTAGAATA
This sequence comes from Desulfobacterales bacterium, assembly GCA_027066725.1. Classification (GTDB taxonomy): domain Bacteria; phylum Desulfobacterota; class Dissulfuribacteria; order Dissulfuribacterales; family JAMONC01; genus JAMONC01. The sequence continues at coordinate 506 of JAMONC010000220.1, read as the reverse complement.
ATATCAACTCCTGCATCATCTATCTGTTTTGCCATAGGGAAATCATATGCAGTTAACATTGTAATGGGTTCGCCTTTTTGTTTTTTTTCTAGGAGTGCTGGGATAGTGACTTTAGACGACTTCAATAGAGGCCTCCTTTTAACGAAAAAAATAAAAGAGATACACGGAGACAGACATAAGCCGGGTTCTGTTACCCTGAATTTTCAGGGTGGCGATCATTCATCTAGGACGTCAGTTGCCTGACGCCTCAAGCGACCTACCCGGAAGCATCGGGCGGGCCACCCTCAAACGCTTCCCTATTTGGTCTTGCTCCAGGTGGGGTTTGCCAAGCCCAAGGCGTCACCGCCTTGGCTGGTGAGCTCTTACCTCACCTTTTCACCCTTACCACACAGATGTGTGGCGGTCTGTTTTCTGTGGCACTTTCCCTGGGGTTGCCCCCGGTCCGTGTTACGGACCACCTTGCCCTATGGAGCCCGGACTTTCCTCTGGAGAAGAAAACTTCTCCA
>JAMONC010000219.1 GCA_027066725.1 Desulfobacterales bacterium | reverse complement strand
TCATATAAATATAAAAAAAGAGTCCATAAACATCACTCTTTTACAGATAGAGCGATGTTAATAAAAAAAGATAAAGCAATCAAAATATTTGAGAAATATGGATGGAAATGGGGAGGAAATTTCAAGTCATATAAAGACTATCAGCATTTTTCAAAATAAACAAATAGTTAAGTAAAAAACATATTTTAAGATATTTGATAGTATTATAGTAAATATTAATTATTAAAAAGGAAAAGAATGAAAAAGATAGGATTATCATTTTTAGCAGTAATGGCATTAAGCAGTGTGAGTTTTGCAGGAGGAGATTTAGCAAAGGTTGTTGAACCTCAAATAGTTATCCCTGCGGTAGATGACTCAGTAAGTGGTTTTTATATAGGACTTGGGGCTAGTGTTGCAAGTACACGTGAAGATACATTGAATTTTTTTGATATTGAAGATGGGCAAGATAGAACAGGTGACATTTCATTGGTTGCAGGTTATGACATTAATGAATACGTAGCTATTGAAGGGCGTTATCAGCTTTCTATTATGGAAGAGAATATCTTGGATAAGACATCTTGGGGTATTTTCGTAAAACCACAATATCCTGTAACAGAAGACTTTAAGGTCTATGGTCTTTTAGGATATGGTGGTCTTGATGTTTCGGGAACAAACCATGTAGGCTCAAATATAGCTGCTGATGATACTGGCTTCCAGTGGGGACTTGGGGCAAGTTATGAAGTTTATGAAAATATTTCTATTTTTATAGATTATTTAAATATTGCTAGCGGTATGGCTACGACAGCATTTGTGACATCAAATGTTAATATTGATTCAGATGCATTTACAATAGGTGTGATATACCATTTTTAAGATGAATCTCTCAACCATACCTTAGATAAATAGGTATGGTTACTCCTACATAGTAACCCTCTAATGTTTAATATATATTCCTAAACTCCATATTATTGGTAATACTTTACTCACTTTTTATTGTTAAAATTTCGAAATTGTTCAAAAGGCTATAAATGAAAAATGTTGGGCTATCTTTATTATCCGTAGTAGTATGCAGTAATATAGTTTTTGCTGGTGCAAATTCTGGAAAAGTACTTGAACCAAGTATTATCATTCCTCAAATAGAAGATGAGTCTGTAAGTGGGTTTTATCTTGGTTTGGGTCTTAGTGCAGTTAGTACACATGAAGATGATTTAGATTTTTTTAGTGTCACAGAGGGGCAAGATAGAACTGGTGATTTATCATTGATGGCAGGATATGATTGGAATGAATATATTGCAATTGAAGGGCGCTATATGGTTTCAGTGGCTAAAGAAGATATTGTAGATAGAACCTCTTGGGGTCTTTATGTTAAACCACAATATCCTGTGACAAAAGATTTTAAAATATATGGTCTTTTAGGGGTAGGTGGATTTGATGTTTCAGGTACTAACCATTTTGGAGATAACATTGATTCTAATGATATATCTCTTCAATGGGGACTTGGTGTAAGCTATGAAGTATATGAAGATCTTTCTATTTCTGTAGATTATATTCAAGTTGCTAGTAACGTAGATGCTACAGCCTTTGTAACACAAAATGTGGATGTGTCTTCTGATGCTATTACCGTAGGGTTAAGTTACCATTTTTAATATTTCTACCTCTCTTGTAGAGGTAAATACTCTTTCTTAAACACATTTTTGAATTTCTTTTTTGTACTTCCTTTATATAACACACATATGTAGCTATTTTATTTTTCTTTCCTGTGACATTGTCTAATATATGCGTTTAATACTATAGAGATAAGCTCATTTTAATTCTGGGGGGGGGGTAGAATATATCTGTTTATGAAATCATAAAGGAAAGATGATGAATCAGATATATAGATATACAGGCATGATAACAGCCGTATTTGTATTAGGTGCTTGTGGTGGTGGAAGTAGTGGAAGCACGCCTTCAACTACAGATACACCTAATGGCACCAGTCAGCCAAGCACAGACACTCAAACTAATACATCTCTCAAAGCTGT
>JAMONC010000218.1 GCA_027066725.1 Desulfobacterales bacterium | reverse complement strand
CTTATATAAAAATGGTTGCAATTAAGGTCTTGGTAACAGATCCTATTGCCCATGAGGGTGTAGAGATACTGGAGGAAGCCGGTATTACTGTAGAAGAACATATAGGGCTTTCTCCTGATGAATTAAAAGAGGTGGTAAGAGATGCAGATGGTCTTGTAATAAGAAGTGGGACCAAGGTAACAAAAGAATTAATTGATGCTGCACCTAAACTTAAAGTTGTTGGAAGAGCAGGTACTGGACTAGATAATGTAGATATACCTGCATGTAACAAACGCGGTATTGTGGTTATGAATACCCCTGGGGGAAATACCAACTCTGCAGCAGAACACACAATTGCAATGATGCTTGCACTTACAAGACACATCCCACAGGCAACAGCATCTCTTAAGTCAGGTAAATGGGAAAAGAAGAAATTTCAGGGTCGAGAGGTTGCTGGTAAGACACTTGGAATTATTGGTATAGGTAGAATTGGTAGTATTGTTGCACAACTTGCACGTGGATTAAAAATGAGGGTTATTGCATTTGACCCACATATTAGACCAGAGGCTGCTGAACAAATAGGAGTAGAATTGAGAGACCTTGATACCTTACTCTCTGAAGCTGACTACATCTCTATACATACCCCACTTACTAAAGAAACTAAAGGACTTATTAATAAAGAACTTATTGATAAAATGAAACCAGGGGCAATGCTTATAAACTGTGCAAGAGGTGGAATTGTAAATGAGAAAGATCTTTACGATGCACTTAAAAGTGGAAAGCTTGCTGGAGCTGCCCTTGATGTATTTGAAACAGAGCCACCAGGAGACAACCCTCTTTTTGAATTGAATAATTTTATATGTACACCACATCTTGGTGCATCTACAAGAGAGGCACAAGAAAATGTTGCTGTAGCTGTTGCAAGACAAATTGCAGATTACCTTACTAAAGGCATTGTTAAAAATGCTGTTAATGTACCATCTGTAAGTAGTGAAGTCTTAGCACAACTAGGTCCATTTTTACATCTTGCTGAAAAGATTGGCTCTTTTCAAGCACAAATTGCAAAAGGGCCTGTTGAAGAAGTACAGATTGAGTATCAAGGTGATGTAGCAGAGCTTGATGTTGCACCAGTTACAGTATCTATCTTAAAGGGGCTTTTGGCACCAATTCTTAAAGAAGATGTAAACTTTGTAAACGCCCCAATTCTAGCAGAAGAAAGGGGGATAAAGGTCTCTATCTCAAAAAGCAAAACTGCAAAAGACTTTACCAATCTCTTAACAGTTACTGTAAAAACAACTGAAGACTCTAATACTATATCTGGAACTATATTTGGTAAAAAAGAACCTCGCCTTGTAAGGATTAATAACTTTAGACTTGAGGCAGTTCCTCAAGGACACATGCTACTTATTTATAATGAAGATCGTCCTGGAGTAATAGGAAGAATTGGAACAACACTTGGAGAACAAAATATAAATATTGCAAGGATGCAAGTTGGACAAGATGAAGGACATCATAGGAACGTAATACTTCTTACTACTGATGAACCTGTTACAGATGAAACCCTTGAACTTTTGAAGAAACAAGATGGTGTTACACAAGCACTTGCACTAGAATTATAAATAGTTAAAAAACCTAAAAAGGTAGGGAAGGGGGCGATATGCCCCCTTTTGTTGTTATGCTTGATATAAAAACTTTAAAAAACAAACTAGATACTATTTATAATCATTATAATAAGAGGGAATTTGTACATCCTGATCCATTAGAATTTTTATACAATTATAAAAAAGTAGAAGATAGAGAAATAGTTGCTTTAGTTGCTTCATCTTTAGCATATGGAAGGGTACAGGCTATTTTAAAGGCAGTCGAGTCGATTTTAGTTAAATTAACACCTTCTCCTCATTCTTTTATTTTAAATAATAACATAGAGCAATATAAAGATATCTTTAATGGATTTAAATATAGATTTACAGATGCAGATGATATATGTGCTTTATTATTAGGTATAAAAAGAATTATTTTAGACTATGGCTCACTAAGAGATTGTTTTGAAAAAACTATATTACCAAGTGATGATACAATTATCCCTAGTTTATCGAAATTTTTTAGAACATTAAAAAAGGCATCAGAAAAAGAGCTAAAGTTTTTATTGCCACTTCCAGAAAATGGAAGTGCCTGTAAAAGGGCAAATCTCTTTTTAAGATGGATGATTAGGAAGGATAGGGTAGACCCTGGTGGTTGGAATAAAAATTTTTCTTCAAAACTTGTTATCCCTTTAGATACTCACATGTATAAAATATCAAGTAGGCTTGGATTTACCTCTAGAAAAAATCCAAACCTAAAAACTGCGATAGAAATTACAAATGCATTTAAAAAAATTTGTCCAAATGATCCTGTAAAATACGACTTTGCGCTTACAAGACCTGGAATCAGAAATGAAAATTTTACCCTATTAAAATAGAATAAGGCGGAATAACTCTATTATCCTCAATTGATACATCCTTAATAAATGAAAATGCACCTATTTTTACACCGCGGCCTATTTTAGTTTTACCCTTTATCACACAATGAGGTTCAATAATTACATCATTTAAAAAAGATACATCTGACTCAATATATATAGTCTCTGGCATAATAAAAGTTACACCTTCTAACATCCATTTTTTTCTAAGTTTATCTAGTAATATATTTTCAAGCTCAGAAAGTTGAACTCTTGTGTTAATACCTAATATCTCCTGAGGCTTAGCATACATAAAGGCATCTACTTTTAATCCATCTGCTCTTGCAACAGAGATAATATCAGTAAGATAATACTCTTTTTGCGCATTATTAGGGGTTATCTTGGATAAGGCTGAAAATAAAAATTCTACATCACATATATATACACCAGTATTTATCTCTTTTATCTTTTTAATTTCAATAGAGGCATCCTTCTCCTCTACTATCTTTAAAAATTGATCATTTTTATCCCTTAGTATTCGCCCATATCCAAAAGGATCATCTAAATATGAAGACAAGACGCTTACACTATTTTTTTGTTCACTATGGGAATTAATAAAACGTTTAAGGGTCTCTAGACTTAAAAATGGAGTATCTCCACAAACTATAAGGACCTGCCCCTTTTGCCCTTTAAAAAACTCTTTTGTACAAATTACTGCATGACCTGTACCTAATTGCTTATCTTGAAGAGCAAACTTTACATTATAAGTCTTTAGGGTATCTTCTACATCTCTATGTCTATATCCTACAACTATTATACAATCCTTAGGCTCAAGAGCTAAAACAGTATCTAATACATAATAGATTAAAGGCTTTCCTAAAAGCCTATGAAGAACTTTAGGAAGCTTGCTTTTCATACGAGTCCCAAGACCAGCAGCAAGAACAATGACAGAAAACTCAGAATTAAAAGACATAGCTGTAAAACTCCTACTAAAATAGGCATAAAAAAAGCGGGACTTTTATAATCTATAAGCCCCGCTTTATAATAAGCAATTTTTTATTATAGATAAAGACTTTTATGCAGCTCCTCTATACTCTTGAGCGACCTTAAGCCTAGTTATAGCTCTCATAAGAGCTGCCTGAGCTCTTGCAACATCTATATTTTCCTTTTGAGCAGCAGCTTGTTGAAGCCTTCTTTCAGCACGTTCTTTTGCCTTAAGAGCTCTATCCACATCTATCTCTTCCGCTCTTTCAGCTGCTTCCGCAAGAACAGTAAGTCTATTGTTTGATACCTCACAAAAACCACCACTTATTGCCATATAAACAGTCTGATTATCGTTTTTATAGTGGAGCTCCCCAATCTTTAGAGATGACAGGAGCGGAGCATGATTTGCCATCACGCCGAACACACCCTCTTCTCCCGGAAGAGTAGCCAAATCAACCTCTTCACTGACTACTAATTTATTCGGCGTAACTATCTCTAGCATTATCTTATTTGCCATGGTCCCTTCCTCAGGTATATAAAAGTACCTTGGCTTTAAGCCTTTTGTTAATTCCTATGATCTTCCTTCTAGCTCTTCTGTGCCTTTTCTACTGCTTCTTCAATCGTTCCAACCATGTAGAACGCCTGCTCAGGAAGATCATCATGTTTACCTTCTAATATCTCTTTAAAGCCTCTTACTGTATCCTCAACCTTTACGTACTTACCAGGTAAACCAGTAAATGTCTCAGCAACGTGGAATGGCTGAGATAAGAACCTCTGAATCTTTCTGGCTCTCTGAACTGTTAGTTTATCTTCATCAGATAGCTCGTCCATACCAAGAATTGCAATAATATCCTGTAAGTCTTTGTATTTCTGAAGTGTTTGCTGTACCTGACGTGCTACCTGATAATGCTCTTCACCAAGTACGTTAGGATCTAAAATTCTTGAAGTAGAATCTAATGGGTCAACTGCAGGATAAATACCAAGCTCTGCAATCTGACGTGAAAGAACGACTGTACCGTCTAAGTGTGCGAATGTAGTTGCAGGTGCTGGGTCTGTTAAGTCGTCTGCAGGGACATAAACACACTCAACTGCTGTAATAGAACCCTTTGTTGTAGAAGTAATACGTTCCTGAAGCGCACCCAAGTCTGTAGCAAGTGTTGGCTGATAACCAACTGCGGATGGAATACGTCCTAAGAGTGCGGAAACCTCAGAACCTGCCTGTGTAAAGCGGAATATATTATCGATAAAGAAGAGAACGTCCTGTCCCTTTTCATCACGGAAATACTCTGCTGCAGTAAGTCCTGTAAGACCAATTCTTGCTCTTGCTCCCGGAGGCTCTGTCATCTGTCCATAGATCAAAGCAGCCCTTGGCAAAACCCCAGACTCTTTCATTTCTAAGTAAAGGTCTGTTCCTTCCCTGGTCCTTTCACCTGCACCACAGAACACTGAAATACCACCGTGCTCCATAGCAATGTTATGGACCATCTCCATCATAATAACGGTTTTACCACAACCTGCACCTCCGAACAGTCCCATCTTACCACCTCTAGGGAATGGGACTAAGAGGTCAATAACCTTAATACCTGTCTCAAGAACCTGAACTGTTGTATCCTGTTCTACGAATGCTGGAGCAGGACGGTGAATTGGATAATAAGTATCAGATTTCAATTCACCTAAGCCATCAACTGGCCTTCCGACCACGTTCATAATACGACCAAGAGTTGGCTCCCCAACAGGGATCTTAATAGGAGCACCTGTATCTTTAACAGGCATCCCCCTTACTAAACCATCTGTGGTGTCCATTGCGATACAACGGACCATATTGTCACCTAAGTGCTGAGCAACTTCTAACACAAGATTGTCTTCTGTATCATCGATAGCAGGGTTGGTGACTAATAGTCCGTTTAAGATGGCCGGAAGCTGACCAGGGGGAAACTCCACGTCGACAACTGGTCCTACGACCTGTGCAACCTTACCTATATTTCCTCCGCTCTCAGTAGCCATATCTATCTAATCCTCCCTTAACGCCACTTAATTTGGCGTGGCAAATTTTTATACAAATTAATTAACCCTTTAAGGCCTCTGCACCACCAACAATATCCATTAACTCTTTAGTGATAGCAGCCTGTCTAGCCTTATTAAAGGCTAGAGTTAAATTATGAATCATATCAGAACACGCCTTTGTGGCGTTATCCATTGCGGTCATACGCGCTGCCTGTTCACTTGCTGCTGTTTCAAGCATTCCATGAAGAATCTGAACATTTACATACATTGGCATCAATGTATTTAAAATAGCCTCAGGCTCTGGTTCGTATATATAGGCAGCTTTTATACCCTTTTCTCCTTCTACTTCCTCCTCTTCCTCCTCCCCGAGGGATGCTGTAATTGGAAGTAAACGCTCAAATGTAGGTCTCTGGGTAACAACGTTTATAAAACGGCCATAAAGAAGTTGAACTTCATCTACTTCTTCTTCCAAGAAAAGATGAATAATCTCTTGACCAATTTGGCGGGCATTAAACATTTGCACGTTTGCCATAATATCAATCATTTTGCCCACCACTTCATAATCACTCTTTCTAAAAAAGGCCTCTCCCTTTCGACCTACACAATAAAGGGCTACTCCCTGACCTTGGGATGCCCTCTCTTGTAAAAATTTATTAGCTGCATTTATAAGATTGGCATTAAATGCGCCACATAGTCCTCTATCTGATGTAATTAAGACCACCAAGACCTTTTTAACTTCGCGCTTGGCCATAAGAGGGAAGGCATCTGGATTTGCAGTACCTGCCAATTCCTTCATAACAGCGGCAAACTTCTCCGCATAAGGACGGAAATCTTCCATCCTGGCCTGCGCACCACGGAGCTTAGCCGCCGCAACCATGTTCATGGCCTTGGTGATCTGCTCCGTCTTCTTTACGCCGGCGATCTTAAGTTTTATGTCTTTTAGTGATGGCATGGCAAATTAACCCTTCCCCTTCTTATAGGTTATGAGTTGCCTTAAACTCTTTAATAAATTCCTGAATAGTAGAAGCCATCTTCTTATCTAATGCATCATCAATGGCTTGTTTATCTCTAAGCTCTTGGAACACATCAGGATGTTTATTCTCAACAAACTCGTATAATTCTTTCTCAAACTCCTGAAGTACTTCAACTGGGAGCTCGTCTAGATGGCCTCTTGTACCGGCGTAAATAATTAAAACCTGTTTCTCCATCGGTAGCGGATTATACTGAGGCTGCTTTAGTATCTCAACAAGTCTTTCACCACGTCTAAGCTGTTGCTGAGTTGCCTTATCAAGATCACTACCAAACTGAGCAAAAGCTGCAAGTTCTCTATACTGTGCAAGATCAAGACGCAAGGTTCCTGCTACCTGCTTCATTGCCTTAACCTGAGCAGCACCACCAACTCGAGAAACTGACAAACCAACGTTAATAGCAGGTCTAATACCAGCAAAGAATAAACTTGGCTCTAGATAAACCTGACCATCTGTAATGGAAATAACATTTGTAGGAATATATGCGGATACGTCACCCTGCTGAGTCTCAATAATTGGAAGTGCGGTAAGACTTCCTGCTCCAAGTTCATCCTTTAACTTAGCTGCACGCTCAAGCAAACGGGAGTGGTTATAGAAAATATCTCCAGGATATGCCTCACGTCCTGGTGGACGTCTTAAAAGCAAGGACATCTCACGATAAGCAACAGCCTGCTTTGAAAGGTCGTCATAAATAATAAGAGCATGCTTTCCGTTGTCACGGAAGTATTCTCCCATTGCACAACCAGAGAAAGCCGCCAAATACTGAAGTGATGCAGGCTCACTTGCGCTTGCAGCTACAACAGTTGTATATTCAAGAGCACCATAACGTCTTAATGCCTCAACAACCAATGCAACTGTTGACTGCTTCTGTCCAATAGCTACATAGATACAATATACATCTGTATTTTTCTGTGCCAAAATGGCATCAACACAAACAGCAGTCTTACCAATCTGACGGTCACCAATAATAAGCTCACGCTGCCCCCTACCAACAGGAGTCATGGCATCAATAGCCTTAAGACCTGTATAGCAGGGCTCGTGAACTGGTTTTCTATCAGTAACACCAGGAGCCTTCATTTCAATACGACGATACTCTTTTGCTTCAATTGGCCCCTTACCGTCAATTGGGTTACCGAGGGTGTCAACAACACGCCCTAAAAGTGCTTCACCGACAGGCACCTGAGCGATTTTCCCTGTACGTTTTACAATATCACCCTCTTTGATGTACTCGCATCGGCCCATAACTGCAACACCGACGTTGTCCTCCTCGAGGTTTAGGGCAATACCCATTATGCCATTTGGGAACTCTAAGAGCTCCATAGCCATACAATTGCGTACCCCGTAAACCCTGGCGACGTTGTCACCAACGGAGAGGACCATGCCGGTTTCTGCAAGGTCAATGCTCTTTTCATACTCCTGAATCTGTTTCTTTATTATGTCACTGATTTCTGATGCTTTTATCTGTGCCATTATCCCAGCTCACCCCTCCCTATGGATTCTTTGAAGCCCTGTAGCTGACTCCTTATACTACCGTCTAAAACCATATCACCAATGTGGGCTACGACACCACCAATAATATCTGGATCTTGTCGTAGCTCCAACACCACTTTTTTACCTGTCAATTCTTTCAAAACCTCTTCAAGCTTTTGTTTAAGGTCTTCCGGCATAGGGATAGCTGTGCATACAATGGCACGAACCAACCCCATCTCTTCTTCCCAAAGACTCCGGAAGGCCTCAGCTATAATGCGCAAGTATCCAATACGCCTGCGCTCAACAAGGAGCTTAAGGAAATTAGCCATGATTTCGTCCATGGCATAAGCCTTAATAAGCTCCTCTACAACCTTATGCTTGACATCTGGAGGCAACATTGGGCTTAAAAGAGCCTCTTCAATCTCTGGGCTCTCCTTTAAGAGCTGGATCACGCTCTCAAGAATCTTAGCATATGCCTCCTGCCTACCTTCCTCCTTAGCTACCGTATAAAGGGCCTTTGCGTATCTTTTGGCTACTATTGTACTAATCAATTTTTCTGCACCACCCTTTCAAGGTATTCGGCTATAAGCCTATGATGATCCTGCTCTGTAATATTTTTACGAATAATATCCTCAGCAAGCTTAACGGCCATTTCTGTAACTTCGGCCTTAAGCTGCTCTTTAGCTTTAGCAAGCTCCTGTTGCACATAGAATTTAGCCTGAGCCTTTATTCTTTCCGCTGTTTCATGAGCCTGAGCAATAATCTTCTCCTTTTCTGCCTCACCTTGTTTTATAAAAGCTTGCAAAATTCTCTCTGCTTCCTTATCCATATCAGCTAACTTCTGGCGATATTCTTCATACTTACGCTCAGCCTCTTTACGTTGCTCTTCTAATTCGTCAAATTCCTTCTTTATAGACTCGGTACGCCCTCTAAGAAAATCTCTAATAGGGTCTTTTAGAAACTTAACAAGAATAATAACTAAAAGAGCAAAATTCAAACAACGCCATATAAAATCCATAATCTGAGCATGAGTAATATGTATACCTTCCTCCTCACCTTCAGCAGACTCATGCTCAGCAGCCTTCGCTTCTTTTGAATCCTTAACCTCTGCCTTCACATCCGCAGAGGAAACATCTTTTTTAGCGACAACTTCTTGCGCCTGGGCTACCGTAGTTGCACGAGCAACATCAACATGAGACGCCCATACACACAAACCAAATATAAAAATAAGCCCAACAATTAATCCTACCCAGCCCTTCTCCCTTTTACACATTTATATAGCCCTCCCAAGAAGCTTTTGTGCTATTTCAAGGGCAAACGCCTCTACCTTTTCTCTAAGTTCTTTACGTGCAGCCTCTATCTGCTCCCTTAGCTGACCAAGACTTTGATTCTTTTCCTGCTCTGCCTCTTTTGTACTAGCATCAATAATTTCTCTTTCCTTAGCTCTCGCTTCTTCCTTAAACTTCTCTCTCTCTGCTTGCCCTTTAGCACGTGCCTCGGCAAGCTTTCGATTAAAATTCTCAACTAATGCCTCTGCATTTCTCTCATATTTCTCTGCCTCAGAACGAAGTTCATCCAGCTTTTTCTGTCTTTCCTCTAAAATACGCCTTATAGGTTTATAAAGAACAACATTTAAAATAAACATCAGGATTAAAGCCAAAGCAACTTCAATCCATAAGGTGATATTTAAGGTTATCATTTAAAGCGCCCCTCCTACACTTAACTAATAACGCATGCCTTTGTTTTTTTACGCTGTTGCACTAAT
>JAMONC010000217.1 GCA_027066725.1 Desulfobacterales bacterium | reverse complement strand
TGGAGCTCAATGGGCAAAGAAAAATGATCCTAGGGTAACAAAAATAGGTAGAATTATAAGGAAACTTCGTATAGATGAGATTCCCCAAATGTGGAATGTACTTAAGGGAGAGATGAGTTTTGTAGGGCCAAGACCTGAACGTCCAGAATTTGTTGAAAAGTTAGCTAAATTAATTCCCTATTATGAGCAACGTCATGCTGTACAACCAGGTATTACTGGATGGGCACAAATTAGTTATCCATATGGTGCTTCTGTAGAGGATGCAAAAGAAAAGTTAAAGTATGACCTTTATTACATAAAACATATGTCTTTGATATTTGATCTTTATATAATTTTAAAGACTGTCAAGATCATTTTATTTAGGGAAGGCGCTAGATAGAAGATGGAGGGTATATGTGTGGTATTGTTGGTTATATAGGCTTTAGACATGCAATTCCTATATTGCTAGATGGTTTAAGAAGACTTGAATATAGAGGATATGACTCTGCTGGGGTTGCTTGGATTAAAGATGGTCATCTAAATGTTATTAAAAGCTCAGGGAAATTGACTATTCTTGATAAAAAGATAGGGGAAAAAAGAGAGATTTTAACTACTATAGGACTTGGACATACTCGCTGGGCTACACATGGAGCTCCTACAGAAAAAAATGCACATCCACATCTTGATTGTAGAAGAAAATTAGCAGTCGTCCATAATGGTATCATAGAAAATTATACAGATTTAAGAGATATCCTTAGAGAAGAAGGACACATATTTGTATCTGAGACAGATACTGAAGTCTTGGCACATTTAATAGAAAGGGAACTTAAAACAACTTCAGATTTATTTGAGGCAGTAAAAGCTGCATTGAAATATGTAAAAGGTGCTTTTGCTCTGGGGGTAATATGGGAAAAAGATCCTGATCATATTGTAGTTGCAAGACGACACTCACCTTTAGTTCTTGGATTAGGAAACAACGAAAACTTTTTAGCATCTGATATTCCTGCTCTTTTACCATTTACACAAGAAGTATTGTTTTTAGAAGATGATGAAATTGCTTTATTATCAAGAGATAACATAAAAATATCCAATTTAATTACAGAGAAGGAAATAAGCCGAGAAACAAAAATAATAGATTGGGATGCTTCTATGGCTGAAAAGGCAGGCTATAAGCATTTTATGCTAAAGGAAATATATGAACAACCTCAAGGGATAGAAAATACTTATATAGGAAGATTTTCTACAGAAAAAGGTGAAATTATTTTGCCTGAGTTAGGACTTTCTGAAAAGGAATTATCTAATCTATCAAGAATTATTCTTCTTGCTTGTGGTACCTCTTGGCATGCAGGTTTAGTAGCTAAATATTGGTTTGAAAAATGGGCTAAAATCCCTGTAGAAGTCGAATTAGCATCTGAATTTAGATATAGAAGCCTCATAATTGATCCTTCAATTCTTACAATTCCAATATCACAATCAGGAGAGACTGCTGATACTCTAGCTGGACTTAGGCTAGCCAAAGAACTTGGTTCTAAGGTGATTTCTATCTGTAATGTTGTAGGAAGTACAATAACAAGAGAGTCTGATGGAACAATTTATACACATGCTGGACCCGAGATAGGTGTTGCATCTACTAAGGCTTTTACTAGTCAACTTACAGCATTATATTTATTAGCTCTAAAAATTGGTTTAGTTAAAGGAATCATAGATAATAGTTTTGTAAAGGATAAAATTAAAGCTCTTACTTGGCTTCCAAATGTAATAAAAGAGAATTTAGATTCATGGCAAAAAGATGCAAAGGAGTTAGCAGTAAAATTTCATAAAAAATTAGATTTTTTATTTTTAGGACGCAATCTACAATTTCCTATAGCATTGGAGGGAGCTTTAAAGCTAAAGGAGATTTCATACATACATGCAGAAGGTTATGCTGCAGGTGAGATGAAACATGGTCCTATAGCCTTAATTGATGAAGATATGCCTGTTGTTGCTTTAGCTCCTAAGGATCATGTATATGAAAAGCTTATTAGTAATATTGAAGAGGTAAAATCAAGAAGAGGTATTGTGATTTCTGTAGGAGAAGAGAGTGATAAAAATCTTTTAGAACTTTCTGATGAAATTATTACTATGCCTTCATCTCCTGATCCAGATGTTAATCCATTTTTATATGTAATTCCTTTACAACTGCTTGCTTATGAAATGGCAGTAATACGTGGTTGTGATGTAGACCAACCAAGAAACTTAGCTAAAAGTGTTACTGTTGAATAAAATATAAAAAGGGGTTTCTTAGACAATGGGTTTAGAAAAGGTACTTATTACAGGAGTAGCAGGTTTTATTGGTTTCCATCTTGCAAAGAGACTATTAGATGAAAAAAAAATAGTTTTAGGAATAGATAATATCAATAATTATTATGATCCTTCGTTGAAAGAGGCAAGACTTAGTATTTTAAAAGATTATGATAATTTCAAATTTTTTAAAAATTCCTTAGAAGATTCTACAGAAATTAAAAATATATTTTTAGATAATAATCCTGATATAGTAGTAAATTTAGCAGCTCAAGCTGGGGTTAGATATTCTCTTGAAAATCCAAGAGCATATATAGATTCTAATATAGTAGGATTTTTAAATATCTTAGAAGGTTGTAAAAAAACTAAGGTTAAACATCTTGTTTTTGCCTCTTCTAGTTCTGTTTATGGTGGCAACACCAATATGCCATTTTCTGTACATGATAATGTTGATCATCCTATTTCTTTATATGCTGCGACTAAAAAGGCAAATGAATTAATGGCTCATACATATAGCCATTTATTTGGATTGCCTTGTACAGGCTTGAGATTTTTTACTGTATATGGACCTTGGGGAAGGCCAGATATGGCTTTGTTTAAATTTACAAAAGCTATCTTAGAAGATAGACCCATAGATGTTTATAATTACGGTAAGATGAAGAGAGATTTTACTTATATTGATGATATCATTGAAGGTGTTATTAGAATTATGCAAAAAGTTCCTAAGGGAGATCCTAATTGGGACAGTAATAATCCTGATCCTTCTACAAGTTCTGCTCCTTATAAACTTTATAATATAGGCAATAATAATCCTGTAGAACTTTCTTATTTCATTGAGGTTATAGAAAAAAATTTAGGGAAAAAAGCTAAAAAGAATCTTTTACCCTTGCAACCAGGGGATGTTATTGCTACTTATGCTGATGTTTCTGATCTTGAAAAAGACGTTGGCTTTAAACCTTCTACTCCATTAGAGGTTGGTATAGCCAATTTTATAGATTGGTATAAAAAGTATTATAAAGTTTAAGAAAAAAGAGAAGAGAGGTAATAAAAGGTAACTATGCATATAACAGTTGTTGGTACGGGGTACGTTGGATTAGTTGCAGGAGCCGGACTTGCAGATTTTGGAATGCACGTTATCTGTGTAGATAAGATTAAAGAAAAAATCGATATATTAAATAGTGGAGAGATACCTTTTTATGAGCCTGGTCTTAAAGAATTAGTTGATAGAAATGTCGCTAATAAAAGACTATCTTTTTCAACAGATCTAAAGTCTGCGGTGGAACAGTCATTGGCAATATTTATTGCAGTAGGAACTCCTGCAGATGAAAGAGGTAGGGCTGATCTTTCCGCTGTAGAGGAATTAGCTCATGATTTGGCCAGAATAGTAAATGATTATAAAGTGATAGTTACCAAAAGTACAGTACCTGTAGGAACTAATAGATGGATAAAGAGTATTATAGATAAGGAAAAGAAAAATCCTGTTGAGATAGATATTGTTTCAAATCCTGAGTTTTTACGTGAGGGTTCTGCTGTAGAAGATTTTATGCGTCCTAATAGGGTTGTGCTGGGATCTGATTCTCAAAGGGCTCTTGCTATTGTAAAAGATATATATAGGCCTTTATATCTTATAGAAACTCCTTTTGTAATTACAGGATTAGAAACTGCTGAGATGATTAAATATGCATCCAATGCCTTTTTGGCAACTAAGATATCTTTTATTAATGAAATTGCTAATCTTTGTGAGGCAGTGGGTGCAGACGTACATCAAGTTGCTAAAGCCATGGGATTAGATAGGAGAATTGGTCCTAAATTTTTACATCCTGGTCCTGGCTTTGGTGGTTCTTGTTTCCCAAAAGATACATTAGCTCTTGCTCAATTAGGAAGAGACTATAATAGTCCTATTAGGATTGTTGAGACTGTTATAGAGGTAAATAATTCTCAAAAAGAGAGAATGGTGGAAAAAATTATTGATTTATTAGATGGGAATGTAAAAGATAAAACTATTGCTTTATTAGGCTTATCATTTAAGCCCAATACCAGTGACATAAGAGAAGCTCCTTCTATTACTATTGTTAAAAGTTTGTTAGATAAGGGTGCTAAAATAAAAGCTTATGATCCTGTGGCAATGGATGAGTTTAAAAAATTATTTCCTGAGACACAAATTCAATATTGTGAAGATGCATATTCTACTGCAGAAGGGTCTGATATAGTAGTTATAGTTACTGAGTGGAATGAATTTAGAAATCTTGATTTAAAAAGGATAAAAGAAGTTGTAAATACACCAATTCTTGCGGACCTAAGAAATGTTTATGATCCAATAAAAGTAAAAAATTTAGGTTTTAAATATACGTGTGTAGGACGGGTTGTGAAAGAAATTCATTAGATAATGTATTAAATGTTGGCAATAATTTATCAATGGTGTTTTTTAGTTCATTTAAACCTTTACCAGTAAGCGCAGAGCAACAGATCCCTTCTTTTAACCAAGAAGGACTAAATTTTTCATCTATAAGATCTATTTTATTCCATATTAAAATCCGTGGCACATGGTAGAGATTCATATCTTCTAAAATCTTTTTAACAGTTTCTATCTCTTCCATGCGCTGCGGACTTGTGATGTCAACTACATGTAAAAATATAGTTGCATCCTCCAATTCTTCTAAGGTTGCTTTAAATGCAACCCTTAAGTCCTTTGGCATATTTTTTATAAAACCAACTGTATCAGATAATAAAATTTCTCTACCAGAAGGAAGAATAAGGCGTCTATTAGTTGGGTCTAGGGTTGCAAATAGCTTATTTTCTACTAGTACTTGACTTCCTGTAAGTTTATTTAATAAAGTAGATTTTCCAGCGTTAGTATACCCTATAATAGAAACAACAGGTATTTGACTTCTTATTCTTTTTTTCCTTCTTTGTCGTCTTCCTTTTGTTAGATTTTTAAGTTCTTTTTCTAATGAAGAAATTCTCTGTTTTACTCGTCTTCTGTGAATTTCTAATTTTTGTTCACCTGGACCTCTTCCTCCTATTCCTCCTGTAAGACGAGACATTGCAATACCTCGTCCAACAAGCCTAGGTAATAGATATTTTAATTGAGCTAATTCTACTTGAATTTTTCCTTCTTTACTTTGAGCACGTCTTGCAAAGATATCCAAAATTAATTGGGTTCTATCAATAACCTTAAGATCTACTAATTTTGCAATATTATTAACTTGTACTGGAGTTAGTTCCTGATCAAATATAATCATGGTAGCCCCTAAGTATAGGCTTTCCATTAATATCTCTTTTAGCTTACCTGTTCCCAATAAGTAGGCAGGATTGTATTTTTTTATTCTTTGTCTAATACTTTTTAATACTTGTACTTGTGCAGATCGGGCAAGTTCTTTAAGTTCCTGTAAGCTTCTTTCTGCTTCTTCTTTAGGTAAGTTACTTACATGAATAAGAATAGCTCGTTCTTCAATCTCTAAAGCAGGTCTTGCTGTAATAAGTTTGTGAATTTCTGATTCTAGTTCTAGTATAAACTCATCAAATTTTATATCTATTTTGGTGGGGTGTTCATAAGTAAGTATATTCCATTTTTCTTCTTTTGGATTAGGTGGTAGTAAATGAGCTATATGTACTTTTCCAGGGAAGCCTTTATTATTTTCAATTACAATCATAGCATCAAGGCGTAACAGTGCCATGTCCATTAAGTCTTCAGAATCTATTGGATGCTTAGTATTTAAGTGTACATGTATACATCTTATCCCTTTTAATCTTCCTTCAGAACGTCTAATATAAGATAAGTCAGGTATAAATATTCTATTATGATCCCCTACGATTACATAATGGATTTGTCCTTGTCTATCAACTAATAGACCAATTTGCCTTTTTAGGGAAATTGCAATATCTGTTAGAGCCCTTGCAACTTCTGGAGTAAGGATTTTAGTTGGAGGAATGCGACGTCTTAAAAGACGTTCCAGAGCTTTTTTCTCTCTAGGGGCTAGTTTTTTTATATCACCAAATATTCTATTATTAGCCATAGATTAAGTATAATGTTAAGTTACTAACAGGTTTTTTGCTTTTCTAAAGCAATATTAAGTCTCTTTTTAGCAAAATCAAGATTAGGATCAATAGTTAAAGCCAATTTTAGAAATTCTATTGCGGGCTCTATTTCTCCTAATTCTAAGTAATTTATTCCAATATTTGCCCAATCTACAGCAGAGGATGGGTTTAAGTCTACTGCCTTTAAAAACATTTCAATAGCTTCTTTATATCTTTTTTGATAAAATAAACATGTGCCAATAATATTATATACATCTGGTCTATTAGGATCATATTTAAGAGCATCTTTTAAGACTTTAATTGCGTTCTCATAGTCTTTCATATTTTTAAGACATAAGCCCATATAAGATAATATATAAGGTAAGTCTTCAGAAGAGTTACAAAGATCTAAAGCCTTTTTAAAGTAATGGATAGCTTCTTTTAGTTGGCCTTGTTCATAACTATTTTTTGCTAAAAAGAAATAAATGAAATATGCATCTTGGACAATATCAGATAATCTAATTATAGATTCAATATCTCCTTTTTCTGATAAAAGCTTAGCTGCAAATAGAGCTATATTTTTTGTGCTCGATCGTTCTCTAAATTCTGCTCCAGATACTATAGCATAGACTGAAGGGATATTTAATGTAGGATTTGTAATATCTATTAAAAAGATATCATAGTTACATCTATGTTTTAAAGAAGTTACGATGCTATTTATTTCTGTTGCAAGATTATTAGAACTTATATTAGGTAGTTGTGATATATCAATCACATATTGATCTTTTAATACATAAGATACCTCTTCCAAGCTTTGAGGTTTAGGAAGTCCACTTGGTTCATAACTTGAAGCAGAATTAAAGTCACCAGCAAGCTGTGCTACTTCTGTAAGAGCTCTTATAACTGATTTTTCTGGATCCGTAGTAGTACCAGCAGTATAGACAATTTCACTTTTTATGGGAAATGTTAAAGGATCCCATGCAAGAGCACAGACAGTAGGAACTCCTGTGTTTAAGCTAAAGTCTTTTAATACCAGATGGATATTATTTGTCAAAAATTTTTCTATTAGTTCTTTTGCTATAGGATTTTTTATTGATTTAAGGTCAATTGTTGGAGTTTCTAAATGTTTAGTTGAAATCTTATAACAAACATCTCGTTCTATTACTTCACAGAGAGCTTGTACACTAGCTTCTTCTATACTATTTCCAGCAGAAGATCCATTATATTGATTTATTAAGAAGAACCAATCAAATGGTAATAAAATTTCTTTTTGAGAAATGAGATCTTTTGCCCAGCACCATTTTAATGGAATAAGATTTAATATTTTTTCTGCTGCTTCAATAGAAGTAGATTCATCATTTACAGATCTTAAAATAGATTTTATAGAGATATGAGGATAACCACTAGCTTTTATTTCAGAAAACCTTGCTGTTAAAAAATATTTATCATTGTTTTTGAAGCTAAATATACTAAATCGTTCAGCAAGCTCCATACAAGCGCTTGCTTTTGCTTGAGCTTCTGTGGCACCTTTTCCCATTTGTTTTTTGGTACCAATGAGTTCAAGGGCATCTTTATCACATATACTAAAATATACAGGTATACCTAAGCGTCCATTATCAATTCTTTTTATCTCTTTTAGGATTTTTAATCCAGAATTTTCTAATCTTTTTTGAAAACGTTTAAGGGTTTCTTCTGGTGTTAATATCTTATCAAGTCCCTGTGATGATATTTTAAGGCAATCCTTTATAATAGGTATTCTTTTTATCATTATTATTTTTTATCCTTGCTCCTTCGAAATATTTTTTATGTATTCTATGATTTGTTCAAGATGTTTTTGATCTTTTGCTTTTATTTCCAGCTTAGAGGATTTTTGTCCTATATAAATTTTGACCTTTGCTTCAAGAAGTTGTGAAAGCTCTGTTGCTATAGCTTCTATGTCAGGATCTATATATTGTTTTTTAGGTTTTTTAGCTAGCACCATTTTTCTGGCTAAAGTTTCTGCTTGTCTTACAGAAAGCCCTTGTTGTTTAATCTTTTCACATAAAAGTTTCATTAATGATGGATCTTTAAGCATTAATAGGGCTCTAGCATGTCCTGGAGAAAGTTTACCATCTACTATGTCTTGTTGTATATTAGATGGGAGTTTCAGTAAACGTAAAGAGTTTGTTATAGTACTTCTATCTCTGCCTACTTTTTTAGCAACTTCTGATTGTGTTAACCCATATTCTTCTATTAATCTTTTATATGCTAGAGCTTCTTCTATGGGATTTAGGTCTAGTCTTTGTATATTTTCAACTAAAGCTATTTCTAGTACTTCTTGTGGACTCACATCTTTTATAACTACTGGTACAGAAGAGATGCCTGCAAGCTGAGCAGCACGCCACCTTCTTTCTCCTGCAATTATTTCATAACCATCATCTATTTCTCTAACTACTAGTGGTTGTAAGACCCCTTTTTCTTTAATAGAAGCTGCTAGATCATTTAGAGATTCTTCATTTGTAGTTTTTCTGGGCTGATCTGGATTGCTATATATTTTTTCAATAGGGCACATAAAAAAACCAGGACTTCCTGCATCATATATATCTTCCATAGGAATTAAAGAGCTTAGTCCTCTTCCTAATCCAGATTTTGCCTTTGTCATATTTTTCTCCTCTGTCTAGTCAAAAATTCTCTAGCAAGTGCCAAATAGCTTTCCGCTCCTTTAGATTTAGGATCATATAAGAAGATAGGTTTACCATAGCTAGGGCTTTCACCTAGACGAACATTTCTAGGAATAGTTGTTCTATATACGAGTTCTCTAAAGTGAGTCCTTACTTCTCTAGCTACTTGATAAGCCAATCTAATCCTGTGGTCATACATTGTTAGAAGTAGGCCTTCTATGTGTAGTTTTGGGTTAAAGTTATGTTTAGCAAAGCGGATTGTTTGGATTAATTGGCTTAGCCCTTCCAGTGCATAATATTCGCATTGCATAGGTATGATGACAGAGTTTGATGCAACAAGTGCATTAAGTGTAAGCAGTCCTAAAGATGGAGGGCAATCTATAATAATAAAATCATACTCAGAAATTTTTATAAGGGCATTTTTAAGACAAGCTTCTTTAGAGTCCTTTTCATATAATTCCTTTTCTGCACCAACAAGATCAACAGAGGAAGGAATTATGTATAAACCAGAAAGATTAGTTTCCAATATAACTTCATCTATAGGGATATTATCAATTATTATATTAGCTAAATGCTTTTTTACTTTTTTAGGATTAATTCCTAAGCCACTTGTAGCATTGGCTTGATAATCGCAGTCAATAATTAAGACTTTTTGTTTTAAAAGTGCTAATCCTGCTGCCAGATTTACAGCTGTAGTAGTTTTACCAACCCCACCTTTTTGATTGGCAACAGAAACGATTTTTGTT
>JAMONC010000216.1 GCA_027066725.1 Desulfobacterales bacterium | reverse complement strand
AAGATTTTGAAGTCTTAATAAATCCTTTAAATTATGGTTTTTCTCAAGGTAAAATTGAAATTTCTATTATAGCCAATGATGCGTCCTGGAGGGGAATGCTAAAAGGTAATAAGGTTAAATGGGCAGAAAATACAAATCTTGATACAACCCCCCCCATTATATCTGTAAGAAGTCTTCGTCATAATATGATGCAAGGAGGAAGTGGACTTATTGTATATAGAGTAAATGAGCCAGTTAGTAAAACAGGAGTGTATATAAATGATCACTTCTTCCCTGCATGTCCTAAACCTGGTGGACCTAAAGGTGATTATGTAGCTATGATGGCAATCCCTTACAATGTAAGTTCTCCTAAGAGAATGGTAATAGTAGCAATAGATCTAGCTGGCAATAAAGCAGAAGCAGGATTTCCTTATAATGTATATCCTCATAAACCCAAACCAGATAAGATTATACTTACAGATCACTTCTTAGAACAAAAAGTACCCACTATAATGAGTAGATATCCTGATATAGTTAAACCTGGGACACTAATATATGAATTTTTAGAAATAAATCATGCTGTTAGGAAGATAAATAATGACCAATTTAGGAAGATATGTTCCCATGTAACAGATAAAATCTATTGGCATGGATCTTTTATAAGATTACCTCATGCAGCTTTAAGAGCACATTTTGCAGATCATAGATACTATTACTATCACCATAAACTTGTAGATAAAGGCTACCATATGGGAGTTGACTTAGCTTCTATAAGACATGCTCCAGTACCTGCGGCAAATGCAGGCAAAGTTGTTTTTACAGGATACTTAGGAATATACGGAAATACAATCATAATTGATCATGGACTAGGACTCTATAGTACCTATTCACATCTTGACTCTTTTAAAGTAGCTGTTGGTGAAATAGTTAAAAAAGGACAAATTATTGGCATCACAGATACTACAGGTCTTGCAGGAGGAGATCATCTACACTTTGGTATGCTTGTAGATGGAGTATTTGTAAACCCAGTAGAATGGTGGGATCCTATGTGGGTAAAAACTCATATTTTAGCAAACTTGCAAGCTCAATAAGTTGAGTATATTTTTAACGTTTTTACTTTGATTTTACTCTAATTAGGAATTAAGTAGATGATAAAAATAAAGAAAAAATATAAAAATATAATTACTGTATATTTTTTAGCTACATTTATGTTATTCATTTATGGATTTAATTTTTCTAGAATTCATATACCTTCTAAAGAGGAAATAAGGAAAGAACTTAAGTCAGAAATAGATAAAATAAAAGCACTTACTCCCCAAGCACGCAGGAAAAGACTTTGGTTAAAGAAAAAACTAGAAGCTATTAAAGCAATTAAACAGGCTAAAATGGATGGAGCTTCTAAATATGCTTGTGAATTATATGAAAAAGCAGAAGAATATTTTAATCTAGCAATACAATATGCCAAAAAACAACAATACTTAAAGGCCTCTTATCTTGCAAAGGAATGTAAAAAAATAGCCTTACAGGCATCAAATAAAGCAGAAAAACAAAGACTTAGTCTAAAACAAAAAACAAAAACAGAACTTTTAAAATTTAAAACCCAAATAGATAAGTTGGTTAAATCACTTAACTATGATAAATCACTACAACGTGAAAAAGCGAAGATTATATTATATTATCAAAATCTTGTTCATGCTCTTAATCTAGAACAGTTCGATTATGTAAAAAAAGGTTTAATAATACTTAAAAAAAAGCTTAACTTTCTATATAAAGAAATAGCTAAGACTAAAAATCGTAATAGTAACTAATTCTTACTAAAATGAATTTGATTAAAAAAATACTAAACATAGATATTAAATTAACTAAACAATTAGCTAACAAATTATTAAGTGAGTTACAAAATAAAAATATAAATTTTGAAATAATATCATCCTATAACATAAAAAATAACCAATTTTTATATAGCTTTAAATTCCTTACATCTAATATAGATCAATTCCTACAAGAATTTAACAATATCATTAATAAATTTGATGATAAGATAGACCTACGTACATATATCTCTCAAAATACAGAAGATGAAATTAAAAAACCTATTAAGCTTCCTGGAGACTTCATTGTTTATCCATACGAATATAACACATATAATCATCCAAACGATAAAACTATCTTCATTAATGCTGGATGGGCTTTTGGAAGTGGCGCCCACCCTAGTACAGTTGCTACTGTAACTGAAATTATCAAATTATCATTAATTGTAAACATTACAAACTATAAAGTTCTAGATGTAGGTACAGGTACAGGCATATTAGCTATCATCTTGGCTAAATTAGGAGTAAATAGTATTCTTGCTCTAGATATAGATACTGAAGCTATAGAACAAGCTAAAATCAATATAAAAATAAATAAACTTAATAATAAAATAAAATTAATTAATAATTCGCTAGATAATATAAGTAAAGAAAATTTCGATTTAATAGTAGCTAACTTAACACCAGGGGTACTTTGCCAACTAGTACCTAAAATTATACACTTAGCTAATCAAAATAGCTATATAATCATTACTTCTCCAACAAAAAAGTTAGATATTCCTTACATAAAAGCAGCTAATTTAAAAAAGGTAACAGAATCTAATATAAATAATTGGTATGCTTTTACATATAAAAAATATTGAGGAGGTTGATAGTAAATGAATATATCTCTTATATTAATCCCTATTGATTTTACCGAATGCTCAGAAAATGCTATACAATATGCCAAATTTGTAAAACAGGTCTGGAATGCAGAATTAATACTTATTCATGTAGTAGATGCTAAGATAACAGAAAGAATTGCAGCTTTTGTAAAAGAACCTTTAAGTAAAGTTAGAGATAGACTTATAAATCAAGCTATTCAAGCCTTTAGAAAATTTTTAAGTTCTTGTGATGCACAAGATTTAGTAAAAGATACTATTGTATCTTATGGACAACCCTTTCAAGAAATAGCAATAAAAGCAAGAGAGTTAAAAGTAGACCTTATATTAATGGGTGGATATTCTTTGGAAGTACAGTAGAAAAAGTAGTGCGTTTGCTTCCTTGTCCTGTTTTGTGTGTTCCTATGGGATGGCCACCTGAAGAATATTAATTACTAAAAATAAAAAGGAGGGGGGAGCACAATATCCCCCCTTTTATAAACAACTTCTGTAATTTATATAAAAATCTCTAATATTTCATAAGTTCTTAATCCACCTGGAGTATTTACTTCCACTTCATCTCCTTCTTCTTTTCCTATTAAGGCCTGACCTAAAGGAGAGGTCACAGAGATTTTACCTTGTTGCACATCTGACTCATCCGGACCAACTAATTGATAAACTACTTCTTCTCCTGTATCAATGTTTTCAAGACGCACTTTTACTCCAAACACAACTCTATCGCATGACTGGTTTTCACAATCTATAACTTCTGCTGTAGCAAGGGTACTTTTTAGATACTGGATCCTTGCCTCAATATGGCCTTGTCTCTCTTTTGCTGCATGATATTCAGCATTTTCTGATAAATCTCCATGGGCCCTTGCCTCTTCTATCGCCTTTATAACATCAAAACGCTCTACTCTCTCAAGATGTTCTAACTCCTTCTTTAACTTTTCATACCCTTCTTTTGTAATTGGAGTCCGTTGCATAGCAATCACCTCTTCATAAGTTTTGGCCCTTTAACTTATAAACCGCCCTTTTGGGCGGCTTTTTAAGGTTTTCTAAAATAAATAATAGTAGTATTTATGCTCTTATCTTAATAAGAAGTCAAGAGATAAATAAAGCTAAGAAAACAATTTTAATTTTTTGTCATTTACTTTTTTAATATTTCACAAAATTCTTTAAATTTTTCTTTAGCTTCATCTGTTAAAGATTTAGGAATCAAAACCTTAAGTTCTACATAAAGATCTCCTTTATTGCCTTTTTGATCTTCTATCCCTTTTCCTCTTAACCTCAAACGCTGTCCACACTGACTACCTGCAGGCACCTTAACTTTTGCCATACTTGTTAAAGTAGGAACAGTAATACTACCACCAAGTACAGCATCACATAAATCTACTGTAGCTGTTGTATAGAGATTTAAACCTTCTCTCCTAAATAATGGATCTGGTTTTATATGTAGTTCAAGATAAAGATCACCGTTTTCTCCACCATTAATACCAGGAAGTCCCTTGCCCTTTATCCTTATCTTGGTACCATTATCAGCACCTTTGGGAATCCTTACCCTTAATCTTTCTGTCTTGGTTATACGTCCAAGTCCACCGCATGTACTACATTGCTTTTGATTAAGACGGCCACTTCCATGACAAAAAGGACATATTCTAAATACATGAACATTATCTCTTTTTATCTCAATCTTTCCTTCTCCATTACACTTTGGACAAACAGAACTATCACTTGCATCTACCCCAGTCCCCATACAAGAAGGACATGTCTCTTGTCTAGGAACTTCAATTTCAATCTTTTTCCCAAGAGCAACGTCCCTTAAATCACATTCAAGTTTAAAATAGAGGTCTTCACCTTTAAGGGGGCCTGTATAATATGAATATGTATCTCCATAGTATTGTTCTTGCTTATCTGACTTAAATCCAAACAGGTCTTCAAAAATAGAGCCTAAATCTTCACCATATCTAGTACTAAAATCCCTAAAATCATAGGCATGGAATCCATCATCTGTTTGGAATCTAGCTTTTGAGGCAGCATCTCTAAGACGATCATATTCTGCCCTTTTCTCTGGATTACTAAGAATTTCATAGGCCTCATTTATCTCTTTAAAACGTGTTTCAGCCTCTTTATCCCCTGGATTTACATCTGGATGATACTTTCTTGCAAGCTTACGAAATGCCTGCTTTATCTCTTTTTCACTTGCATCAGGTTTGACACCAAGTATCTCATATAGATCTTTTTTTATCATGGCTTATTATATTAACCTCAATTGTTATTTTATAAGTTTTGTCTTAAAATCTTGTTATAGATTGATATATTGTAAAGACCCCATTTGCATTTTTTCATATCCTAGAGATAAAACACGGTCCATCTAATACTGGTTTTTGATCTCTAATCTTTTCTTTTACATATAACAACATTTCTTTTACAGACATAGAAGTATTTAAGCCTTTTAATACATATCTAAAAAATGGCCAGTTTCTTAGATACCAAGACAAAAATAAATAAAATCTTTTAGATGCCAATTCCTTAGGAAGTAACTGCTCAAAATTTATTGCTGCTTTTTCAAGAATATCAACGGGATCAGGCAAAAAATCTTTATCTATAGCCTGTCTAAATATCCAAGGCCTTACAATTGCTGCTCTTCCAATCATCACTGCATCACAGCTTGTTTGATTATACATCTTAAAAATATCTTCAACACTTGTTATATCACCATTTCCAATTACAGGAATATCAATCTCCTGCTTTAATATCTTTATTTCTTCCCAACGCGCAGGTCTTTTAAAACCATCTTTTTTTGCTCTAGGATGAAGCACAACAGCATCGCACCCAATATTAGAAAATGCCTTTACACGCTCTATCATCTTCTTTAAATCATGTTTAACTCCTGATCTAATCTTTACAATCAGAGGTAAATCCGTTGCACCTCTTGCAGCCTCTAATACCTTAAGTGCACTATCAATATCTTCAAATAAGGCTAGTCCCCAACCATGTCTCATTATAGAATTACGACTACAGCCCATATTTATGTCAAAGCCACTAAAAATGCCTAACTCTTCTAATCTCTTTATACTCATTTCAATCTTCTTAGGATCGTTTCCAACAAGTTGTGCTACAATAGGAGACTCATTACCTGTTATTAAAAAAGGATCATCTTTTAAAGAACAAGAAGAAATTATTCGAGAATTTAACATCTCAGTATAAAATAACCCACAGCCTCCAATTTGGGCAACTAATTGCCTAAGAGGGGCACAACTAAGCTCGCTCATTGGAGCAAGTATTAAAGGAGGCTTGATATTAAGCCCTTTAATGTTTAAAGATTTAAAAGGAAAAGTTTTTGCCATTTTAAAATTTTTATAAAATAGATGTTTTTTACTTGCCTGAGACAAATGCTAAATATAGACTTTTATTATACCAAAAATAACCTTAACCTAACACTCCTTCGATAAGAAGGGAAGAATTATGGCTTGCAATTTATAAAATTATATATTAAAATCTGTAATTCGTGTCTGAGGGGTAAAAAAATTTTAAAGCAGGTGGTGAGCAAAAAAGGTATGGCTGAGAAAAAAAAGAAACAAGAAGGCAATTACGTCGAACGCCTACTTGAAGCAGGAAGAGATGGCTCAATCACTTATGGTACATTAAACGAGCTACTTCCTGAAGATGTCAAAGATCCAGACAAAATAGAAGAAATCTTTGACATTTTATTCCAAAATGACATAGAAGTAATAAATGATTCAGACCTGGCTGTTATAGAAAAGACAGCCAAGGTCAAAATACAGCCTACTAGCCCAGATAAAAAAAAGGAAGAAGAAGCCTCTGTAAAAACAACTCCTGAGCCAGATGAATATACAGACTCAGAAGAAATTACTACTACCTATTTAAGAGAAATGGGCAAATTTGAACTCCTTACTCCTGAAAAGGAAGAGGAGTTAAGCAAAACAATAAGAGAGGGGTTTAATGGTATTATAAGGGGTATTATGGAACACCCATCCAAACTGCCTGAAATGGAAGCCCTCAGAAAACAGATAACACTCTGGCAGCAAAGAGACCCCTCAATGAAGCCTAAAAAACAACAGCTAAATTACATGGTAATGATTGTAGAGAGTATTCAGGAAGCTCACCCTGAAGATCCTGAACTAAAACGTCTAAGAGATGAAATATATGAACATAGGCGTAGAATAGAACGTGCAAAAGATGAAATGATAAATGCAAACTTGCGCCTAGTAGTAAGTATTGCAAAGCGTTATATGCATCAAGGACTCTCACTTGCAGATCTCATTCAAGAGGGAAACCTTGGCTTAATGAGGGCTGTATTTAGATTTGACTATAAAAAAGGAAATAAATTTTCAACCTATGCAAGCTGGTGGATAAGACAGGCAATCACGAGAGCAATATTAGATAAGACTAGAACTATTCGTCTTCCTGTTCATTTTCTCGAGCTTAGAAGCCAATTCTTTAAGGCATTTTATGCACTCTTAAAGGAACTGGGTAGAGAACCAACTCCTGCTGAGATTTCAGCCCGAACAGGGCTTCCAATGGAGAAAATTCTATCAATACTTGAGGCTTCAAGAGAGCCTGTATCCCTTGAAACTCCAGTTGGTGATGAAGACTCTACCCTTGGTGACTTTATTGAAAATAAAGATGCAGTTTCTCCCTTTGAGGCAGTAAAAGATAGAGAACTTACTGAAAGGATTAAAAGTATACTTTCTACCCTAAGTCCTAGAGAAGAAAAGATTATTAGGCTTCGCTTTGGTATAGGTGAAGATGGCGAATATACACTAGAAGAAATTGGTAAAAGATTTAATGTATCAAGAGAACGTATAAGACAGATTGAAAAAAAGGCATTAAACCGCTTAAGACACTCTACTAGAAGAGATCGTCTAAAATATTTTCTTGACTAATTAAAACAAAAAGCCCGCTTTTTAGCGGGCTTTTTATCTTTTATTTTTATAAGAGTTTAAATTCTTTTTTGCTTAAAAAACTCCTTTAGAAGTTTACTACATTCTGCTTGCCTAACCCCATAACATAGTTCAACCTGATGATTAAACCTTTCATCTTTAACAATATTATATAAGCTAATACATGAGCCTGTTTTAGGGTCAAGAGTTCCGATAACAAGCCTTTTTATCCGGGCATATAAAATTGCCCCAGCACACATTGGACAAGGCTCAAGGGTTACATACAAGGTAGTATCAAGAAGTCTATAATTTTTGATTTTTTTAGATGCCATCCTTATTGCTAATATCTCCGCATGTGCAGTAGGATCGCATAAGGAAATAGGACGATTATATCCCTTGCCAATTATCTCACCATATTTATCTACCAAGATAGCCCCAACAGGTACTTCATCTTCTTTATATGCTTTTTTAGCCAAACTTAAGGCAACACCCATATAATAGCTGTCTAGATCTTGTTTCAATTTTGCACTCCTTAAAATAAACGTGTAAGATGTCGCTAATAAGAATAAAATAAATATTCATTGGCTTTTATAAAACAAAAATGAACTCAAAAAAACATGCCATAAAGATTATTATCCAAGGAATTGTACAAGGGGTAGGATTTAGACCATTTTTATATAGAAATGCAAAAAGATTTGGGCTAAGTGGCTACTGTTCCAACACAGAAAAAGGGGTATCTTTGCTTTTACAAGGTGAAAAATCGCAACTAATCTCTTTTTTAAAACACCTACACAAAGACTCCCCTGAGATCTCAAAGATTATAAAGGTATCTGTAACAACTCATCCCATTATAGAGGACCTAGATAATTTTTATATAAAGCAAACTAGTTCTTCAGGTAAAAAAGATATATTCCCTCCACCAGATTATGCAACATGTAAAGAATGTATTAGAGAACTATTTGATAAAAAGGATAGAAGATATCTATATCCATTTATAAATTGTACCAATTGTGGACCGCGTTTTACCATTATAAAAGCCCTACCCTATGATAGAAAAAATACTACAATGGCAAAATTTAATATGTGCCCTTTGTGTAAAAAAGAGTATCAAGACCCATTAAATAGAAGATTTCATGCAGAGCCAATTGCTTGCCCTTCTTGTGGTCCAAGACTCTTTTTATTAGACAAATCAGGCAAAGAAATATGTGAACAAAAGGAGATAATAGAGCGTGTAACATCCCTTTTAAGACAGGGGAAAATCATAGCAATAAAAGGGCTTGGGGGATTTCACCTAGCAGTAGATGCAACTTCAGATAAGGCAGTTTTAAAATTAAGAGAAAGAAAGAAACGCCCCTTTAAACCACTGGCCATTATGGTCGCATCTTTAAAAATAGCAGATCAAATAGCTATTTTAGATGAACATACAAAAAAGCTTTTAACCAACAGTAGCGCGCCAATAGTGCTTGTTAAAAAAAAAGAGGGTTCTTTTATATCAAAGTATATAGCACCTCAGATAAAAGATATTGGGATAATGCTACCATATACCCCTCTTCATCATCTAATATTAAACCACCCCCAAACCCCTAAGGCACTTGTAATGACAAGTGGTAATCTATCAGGTCTTCCAATTTCTATGGATACTGATTCTGCCCTAAATGAGCTAAAAGAAATTGCTGATTTCTTCTTAACTAACAATAGAGACATTGTCACAAGGGCAGATGATTCTGTAATTAGATACATAGAGCCGTCTTTAGGCTCCATAATGATAAGACGATCTAGGGGATTTGTGCCACGCTCTATAGAACTTCCGTTTTCTTCTAATAAAGTTATGCTCGGCTGTGGCGGTGCTATGAAAACTACCTTTTGCCTTACTAAAAAAGATAAGGCATTTTTAAGCCAACATATTGGAGAACTAGAATATAAAGAGAATATCGATTTTTACAAAGATGCCCTAAGACACCTTTCTTCTCTACTTGATATCTCTCCAGATATATATGCAGTAGATATGCATCCAGATTATATGACCACAAGGATTGGCAGATCCTATAATAAACCAGTTGTAGAGGTTCAACACCATCATGCCCATGCAGTATCTGTCATGATTGAAAATAATATAAAAGGGCCTTGTTT
>JAMONC010000215.1 GCA_027066725.1 Desulfobacterales bacterium | reverse complement strand
AACACAAAAAGGGAGCTAGCCAATGATCTAAAGAAGATTTATGGAGCCCCCACCCTTGAATTAGCAGAAAAAGAATTTGAAGATTTTTCAGCCAAATGGGGAGATAGGTATCCCCATGTAATAAAGAGCTGGAAGAAAAACTGGGAAGCATTAACGACATTTTTTAGGTATCCGGTTGAAATAAGGCGGATAATGTATACAACTAATATCATAGAGTTAAGTGGTGCCTTTTCCTAGACAACAGAAATAGTTCATTTTCACTGTTTAGAAAATTGGTAATAATATCGAATTAAATTCTTAAAGAGCGTGAGCGAAGGAGGAATGTAAGCTGAAAAGTATAGTGCAGAGTTAAGGTTTGTAAACTAGTATAACGAAGAAGATTGTCATAGTGGAATTAAATTTGTACCCCCTGAACAAAAAGGAATAACACTTATGAAAATTGAATTTTATAGATTTGGACAGATGATAATAGATGGAAAAAAATATACGAACGACTTAAAAATCATCAAAGGGAAAATCGTTGCCGGTTGGAGGAGACAACAAGGTCACCTACTCCAGATTACAGACCTAAGTGATGTCGTAAAGGCCAAGCCACATACTTTAGTTGTAGGCACAGGGGCAAATGATCTAATGCGTCTGTCTCAAGACCTAGCACAGTCACTAGGTAAACATGGCATAAGGTTAGAGGCTATCTCAACTGCCCTAGCTATAGAAAGATTTAATGATCTGATCCAGCAGCACGGAGAAGAAAACATTGCAGGGGCCTTTCACCTAACCTGTTAATTTAAGGGATCAGCTATCACAATAGCTATCTGGTCCTGATTTATAACTCCATATCTATTTGACTTGACTTAAATATCTATAATTACCCTTTTTTAAAGGGCTATATATCAGATTACTGGCATTGTCCTCTTTCCTCCACATCTTTTGCCTATTAGCAACCTTCTTTATTGATTCTTTCTCTAATATGTAATTTTAACCGCCTTGGCTATTTATCTTCATTAATGCTATAATCTTTATAATTCTTCTTTCAAAAAAGAAGTTCTTTATGAACATACCTCTAGTTGGAGAAAGTAATTTTAGAAAATTAAGGTCTTACTGAGACAATAACTCTTCAATAAATATTAGCTATCTAAAAATTATTAATAACATTATTTTATTTTTATAGTATAAAAAAAGGGGGGATGCATCTCCTAAACACTAAATATTAACCTTAAACAACTAAAAAAAGGGGGAAGTTATGAAAAAGAGGACAGTATCAATGGCCAAAGGTATTATGTTAATGTGTATTGGATTACTTATCTTTTCTTCAACCAGCTTTGCATCGTCAAAAACATATTTAAAAACCAAACCCGCTTCTGTATTAAAACTTATTGTTAACGGAAACAACAAATTCGTCCACAAGCATTCCAAGAACTATTTCCTGCCATATCAGACATCTCAACATCCGGTTATAACCATGATCACATGCTCTGATGCAAGAGTACAGACTAATATATTTAATTTCGACCCAATAAATAAAATCTTTGTCATAAGAAATATTGGGAATCAGATACGTATATCAGAGGGATCTATTGATTACGGGATATATCACCTCCATACACCAATCCTGCTTATCTTAGGTCATGTACATTGTGGGGCAATAAAGGCGGCTATGTCTAACTATTCAGATGAGACAACTGCAATCGTAAATGAAATAGATAAGTTACATCTCCCCTTACTGCTTGCCAAGGCAAAAGGTAATTTTAGCCAGAGATGGCTTGAAAATGTACAGGCTAATGTAGATTACCAGGTAGCATTCTGTGTAAAGAGATATTCTAGACTTATTAAAAAGGGCAAGCTGGTTGTGGTAGGCGCTGTCTATGACTTTATAAACGCATATAAAAGGGGATTTGGGAGGGTAATAATCACAAATATCAATGGCATGACAAATGTAAAAAAGATAAAACACTCTCCCCTGTTAAAAAGAATCTCTAAGAAACTTAAAAATACAGTAGTGGATCGCATCTAATTTGGATA
>JAMONC010000214.1 GCA_027066725.1 Desulfobacterales bacterium | reverse complement strand
TACCAAAGATTAGATCTCAAAAAACAGTGGAATTTTTGTTAAAGAATGCAAAAATAAAAAAGGCAACGGTTTCTGAAGAAGAAAAAGAGAAAGATTTAGCTAAAGAAGAGCTTGAAGAAGAATCTAAATAATTTAAAATTATTCTAAAGGAGTTGACTTTATGCCATTAATACCCATTGTAATAGAACAGAGCCCCAGAGGAGAAAGGGCTTATGACATATATTCAAGACTATTAAAAGAACGTATAGTTTTTATAGGTTCTCCCATAGATGATGAGATTGCAAATCTGGTTATTGCACAACTTTTATTTTTAGAGGCAGAAGATCCTTCAAGAGATATAACGCTTTATATAAATTCTCCTGGTGGATTAGTTACCTCAGGGCTAGCAATATATGATACAATGCAATATATAAAGCCAGATGTTGCAACACTTTGTATAGGACAAGCTGCTAGCATGGGAGCACTTCTTTTGGCAGCAGGGGCAAAAGGCAAGAGATTTGCATTACCTCATTCTAGGATTATGATTCATCAGCCAATGGGAGGATTTCAAGGACAGGCAACAGATGTTGACATACATGCTAGAGAGATCTTAAGGTTAAGAGAGACACTTAATGAGATTTTGGCATATCATACGGGTCAACCAATAGAAAAAATAAAAGAAGATACTGAAAGAGATTACTTTATGGGCGGGGAAGAAGCCCAAAAATATGGTTTAATAGATAAAGTTATAACCAAACGTAGTTCAATTGTTCAGGAGGATCAAGCCTGATGCCCAAAAAAAACGATAAAGATAAAAAAGATTTATTAAGGTGTTCTTTTTGTGGTAAGAGTCAAGATGAGGTAAGAAAACTCATCGCAGGACCAAATGTATATATCTGTGATGAGTGTATAGAGTTATGTAATGACATAATTGCAGAAGAGTATGAAAGAGAAGAAGAAATTACTTCTCAGCGCATATTAAAGCCTGCAGAGATAAAAGCCCTTTTAGATGACTATGTAATTGGGCAAGAAAAGGCCAAAAAGATCCTCTCTGTGGCTGTTCATAATCATTATAAAAGAATAGATTCTCATGTATCCCTAAATGATGTGGAACTTCAAAAGAGTAACATTCTACTTATAGGCCCAACAGGGTCTGGTAAAACACTTTTAGCACAAACACTTGCAAAAATATTAAATGTTCCATTTACTATAGCAGATGCAACCACTCTTACAGAGGCAGGTTATGTTGGTGAGGATGTAGAAAATATCATACTGAATCTTCTTCAGGCAGCGGATTATGATGTTGAACTTGCAAGCAGAGGTATTATATATATTGATGAAATAGATAAAATAGCACGTAAATCAGATAGTCCTTCTATCACGCGAGATGTATCTGGAGAAGGGGTACAGCAGGCGCTTTTAAAGATTATTGAAGGTACTATTGCTAATGTGCCTCCAAAAGGAGGACGTAAACATCCTCAGCAGGATTTTGTAAAGGTTGATACTACTAACATATTATTTATATGTGGTGGAGCATTTGTAGGGTTAGAGTCTATTATTAAGGCAAGATTAGGTAAATCTTCTATTGGATTTGGTGCAGATGTACAAGGTGCAAGAGACCTTTCATTAGGAGAGGTCTTAGAAAAGGTTCAACCAGAAGATCTTATAAAGTATGGTCTTATACCAGAGTTTGTAGGAAGAATGCCTGTTGTTGCAACATTAGAAGAGCTTGATGAAGATGCACTTGTTAGGATATTACGTGAGCCTAAAAATGCCCTTATAAAGCAATTCCAGAAGCTTTTTGAAATGGATAACATAAAGCTTCATTTTACAGAAGGTGCTATTAGGGCAATAGCAAAAGAGGCTATAGAGAAAAAGACAGGTGCAAGAGGCTTAAGAGCTATTATAGAAAAGGCAATGCTTGATGTAATGTATGAGCTTCCATCTAGAGAAGAGGTTAAAGAGTGTGTTATTAATGAAGATGTTATAGTTAATAATGGAGAGCCTATTTTGATTACTGAACCAAAGACAAAAGCGTCTTAAAA
>JAMONC010000213.1 GCA_027066725.1 Desulfobacterales bacterium | reverse complement strand
AAGGTAAAAGAAATATCTACCAATCTTAATAGATGCTTAACAGATGAAGAGATAAAAAATATAGCAACTACTGCTTATTAATAACTTGGTAGGGGTACTCCCCCTACCCTTTCTCTTATTAGTTTTTATCTATCCTTTTTCAGAACTGTCCTTTATAAAATTTCTCTCCTCATTTAGCCATATTGTATTAAAATACCTGAAATTAAAAGACTATATAAAAAGGATAAATAATGCGAATAGCCATAACCTTTGAGTGCAAAGATTCTAAATTAATCCTTCCAATTCACTATAACCACATAGTCCAGTCATTTATTTACAGATCATTAGATGATATGACAGCAAAATTTTTTCATGAAAAAGGATATAAGTTTAAGAAACGTAGGTTCACACTTTTTACCTTCTCAAGGCTTCTTTGCAGAAAAAGAAAAATCATACCTAACAAAAAAGAGATTTTATTAAATGGAGAAATTGTACTAAAACTTGGAGCAGTAGATACAAAACTCTTAGAATCTCTGGCTACATACCTTGTTAAACAGGGAGAATTTAGACTTAAACAAAATATATGCTATCTAAAATCTATAGAAGTAGAAATGCCTATACCAAAAAGCTCAATTTATAAAGTTAAAGTCATATCACCAATAACAACATATAGTACCTTATACGGCCCTAATGGCAAAAGAAAGACTTATTATTACACCCCTTTTGAAAAAGAATTCCAAGAAAAATTATTTGATAATTTAACCAGAAAACTTAAGGCTTATTTAGGTGAAATAGAGATCCCAGAGTTAAGTGATTCATATATAAAACCTGTTAAAGTCTCTAAGAGAAATGAAGCTATCATAAATTTTAAAGGTTTTTGGATTAAGGGCTGGAGCGGGATATATGAAATAAAACTACCTCAGTTATATTTTGATATGGCTTATAATGCAGGACTTGGCTCTAAAAATTCCCAAGGCTTTGGCATGATAGAGGTGATTTAATCTTAATTAATACTTAAAACAAAACTAGTTGTCTAAGACCAGAAGTTATCTTATTAATTGGTTCTTCACCTTCCTCTAAGCTGATATTTCCTTCTATAGAATTCCAGTTAGGAGAAAAATTTTTATAAAATCTTTTAGCCTTTTCTTTATCATGATTTGCATAGCAATATACACAGCCATGCAAACAGGTATTATAAGCCCCAATATCAATGCTTTTAGTACATGCACATCCTTTTCTTGTAGCTCCAGCTTTGATCTTAAGTGGGATATTAAAAAGATTTGCTAAATAATAGCCATTTATGCAACTTGCCTTTTTAACCTTTTCAGATAAAAGATAATCATTACAGCAGGCATATAGCCTGATATTGTATTTTTCAGCTATCTCTGCCAATTTATGAGCAAATCTTCTTTTTTCTTTATTAGCAATTTCAATAAGAACTTGATCAGTATATCTCTTAAAATTTATAGAAACCTTTTTGTATAAATTTACAAAACTTATGTAACATGTTTGTGTATAACCTGTAAGTTTCTGGGCACAGGTTATAAATTTTTCCTGATAATAGGAAAAAGAAAGATCATTAGTGATACATATAGGATCAAAACGCCAGATTATATGTTTAGGAGAATATCTTTTGGATATAAATATAAAATCCTTTATTGTCTCTTTATAATCAGGCACATTAGGCTCAAGGATTTTATTTCCTGTAATTGTAAAATGGAAAAATAAGTTAGGGATTATCCTTTCTATCTCTTCTATTCGCCTAAGAAGAGTAGAATAATTCTTTGACCAAAAAACAACTACACCTACATCATCAGCCTTTAAAGAGATTCTTTCCCATTTTTTAGTAAAAGGATGTTTAACATAAACAAAACCAGCCTTTAACCGGTTAATAAACCAATCTGTATAAAAAGCAGGGATATCTGTCCTTCTACTAGCAGAGATAATCTGTTTCATTTTTTAATGGTGGTAACAAATTTTATTTTACCATTTTTATATATTATATATCATCTAAATATTTGCATAATTTAGGCAATAAAACAATC
>JAMONC010000212.1 GCA_027066725.1 Desulfobacterales bacterium | reverse complement strand
TATAGATATTGGTGTAGATGCAAAGCTTTCTCATCTAGAAGGGCTTATTCATAAGAAAGTCTTATGGGGCACAAAAAATATGGTTAAAGGCCCTGCCATGGACTATGAAGATGCAATTCGTGCTATCATGGTTGGAGCTGAGGTTGCAAAAGAGGCTATAGAATCTGGAATAGATATACTATGTACTGGTGAAATGGGAATAGGCAATACAACAGCATCTAGCGCTGTCACCTCCGTACTTTGTCAAAAGAGACCAGAGGAGGTAACAGGAAGAGGCACAGGAATAGATGATAAGGCTTTAAAGAGAAAAATAGAAATTATCAATAAAGCTATAGAGATAAATTCTCCTAATCCTAAAGATCCTATAGATGTACTTTCTAAAGTAGGAGGTTTAGAAATTGCTGGAATTTGTGGACTTATTTTAATGGCTTCTTATTTAAAAACTCCTGTTGTAATAGATGGATTTATATCAACTGCAGGGGCTCTTGTTGCCTATGAACTAAATCCTTTAGTAAAAGATTATATGTTTGCAGGACATGTTTCTGTGGAGCAGGGTCATAAAGTACAGCTAAATCATATAGGATTAAAACCTATTCTTGATCTTGATTTAAGGCTTGGAGAAGGTACAGGGGCTGTTATTGCAACAAACATTATAGAGGCAGGACTTAAAATATATCTTGAGATGGCTACCTTTGATGATGCAAAAGTAACTCCAGGTGAAAATCAATATTAATTTAATAATCAACCTTGAGATATGATTTTTTCTAATAGAGAAATTTTTGATAAATTAAGATCTTCAACTGTAGGCATTGCTGGATTAGGAGGAATAGGTTCAAATGTAGCCTTTTGTCTGGCTCGATCTGGTGTTGGACATCTAATCCTAGTGGATTTTGATATTGTAGAGTCATCTAATCTATTAAGACAACAATATTTTAAAGATCAGATAGGAACACCAAAGGTTTTTGCTTTAAAAGAAAATATCTTACGAATTAGAGATGACATAAGACTTAGTTGTTATAATCTTAAGCTTATTCCTGAAAATATTAATAACATATTTAAAGATGTGGATATCGCTATTGAGGCATTAGATAAAGCTGAAGAAAAGGCTATGTTTGTAGAAAAGTTTCGCTTAACTTTTCCTAATAAACCAATAATTGCTGTTTCTGGAATTGCAGGAATTGGCTCTGGAGAAGCAATTGTTACAAGAAGGATTAGTGATAATTTTTTTATTGTAGGAGATGAAAGAAGCGAACAAAATGAAGAAAATCTTCTATGGGCAACAAGAGTAGGTATAGCCTCTAGTAAACAAGCACATACTGCACTTAGATTACTTTTAGGACTTGATCCATTTTAAAAAGGGTATCAATATGGGAAAAAATATTAAAATCTTTGTAAATGGAAAAGAAAAACTAGTAGGAACTAATACAGTTATATTGGCTCTCCTAAAGGAGTTAAAATTACAACCAAATAGAGTTGCAGTAGAAATAAATAAAAATGTTATACCTAGGCAGGACTTTAGCAATTATGTGCTACAAGCAGGTGATAAGGTGGAGATAGTAAGGTTTGTGGGTGGAGGTTAAATAACCGGAGGTCTATTATGAAAGATGAGCCATTAATTATTGCAGGTAGAAGTTTTAATTCGCGACTTTTGGTTGGTACAGGGAAATTTTCTTCTGGTAGCCTCATGGCTAAAGCAATAGAGGCCTCTGGTTGCGATATAGTAACTGTTGCCTTAAGACGTGTTGATCTTGAAGATCCTCAAGATGATCTCTTAAGCTATATAGACACTAGTAAGTATCTTCTTCTTCCAAATACTAGTGGTGCTAAAGATGCAGAAGAGGCTGTACGTCTTGCTAGGCTTGCAAGAGCAGCAGGTTGCGAACCCTGGGTCAAGCTTGAGGTAACACCAGATCCATTTTATTTACTCCCTGATCCAATTGAGACACTAAAAGCGGCAGAGATTTTAATAAAGGAGGGTTTTACTGTTCTTCCTTATATAAACGCAGACCCTGTACTCGCAAAAAGACTTCAA
>JAMONC010000211.1 GCA_027066725.1 Desulfobacterales bacterium | reverse complement strand
CTCTTTTTTTTAACCATTTAGCAAGCTTTGCGGCTGTAGTTGTTTTACCTGAGCCCTGAAGACCAACAAGTAATATTACAGCGGGTTGCTTACCTGCGAGATTTAAGCCCTTTCCTTTTTCTCCAAGTAATTTTATAAGTTCTTCATGAACTATCTTTATAACTTGTTGGGCAGGGGTGAGGCTTTCCATAACTTCCTGCCCGATAGCTCGTTCCTTTATACGTGCAATAAAATCTTTGACAACTTTATAATTTACGTCTGCTTCAAGAAGAGCAAGTCGCACTTCTCTAAGTGCCTGTTGAATATTTTCTTCAGATAGTTTTCCGTAGCCTTTAAGCTTCTTAAATACCTTATCTAATCTTTCACTAAGATTCTCAAACATAAGTTATTCACTAATTTTTATTAATACTTAAATGGTTAAATAAATATCTAAATACTACCGAATTTCTGCAATCTCATAAGATTAACTAAGAGCTTAAAAGGTGTCAAGAAATGCTTTTCAAAAAAAATATATAATTTTTTGAAAAATTATTAGTAATATTAAAAACAAAAGATTAAATAGCTGATAGTTCTTAGAGGGAAGGAGGTTCACTAATATGAAATTAATAATCCTGAAATTTTGGATATATCTGTTAATTATTTTATCATTTTTGTTTTATCTTTTACCTATTTCGGCTTATGCTACTTCTTATAGAAGACCTTTAGTAGTAACTAGTATATTTCCTTTTTATGATTTTGCAAAAGAAATCGCTGGAGATTATGCAGAAGTTTCTCTTTTACTTCCTCCTGGAGCAAGCCCTCATTGTTGGGAGCCTAAACCAAGTGATGTCGCTAGGTTAAAACATGCAGATATTATAATATTAGTTGGTCCGTTAGAGCCATGGGCAAATGTAGTTTTAAAGGCTATCAAATGTAAAGCTCATTTTGTTATAAGAGCTGCTCAAGGAGCTAATCTTATAAAAAAAGGCCATGGAAATAAAGAAATAGATCCACATGTATGGTTAGATTTTAAATGGGATACAGTGATAGTTAAAAGGATAGCACATGCTCTTTGTTCTGTTGATCCTACGCACCAAAATTTTTATCAAAAAAGGGCTCAAAGACTTATAAGAGAGTTGCTTTATTTAGATCAGCAATATAGTAATACAATTAAATCCTTAGGATTAAAGTATCTAGTTATAGCAGGTCATGGTGCATTTTCATATCTTTGTAGACGATATGGCTTAAAACAAATTTCACTCTCTGGTATAAGCCCTGATGCTCAGCCTACAGTTCTCAGGCTTATACACATAATAAATTTTATTAAAAAACATCATATAAAATCATTTTTTTATGAAGAGACAGGACCTAAAAAACCAGCAATTACTATAGAAGAAGAAACAGGAGTTAGAGCTTGGCCACTAACTCCTGCAGCTTCTTTAACTAAAGAAGAAATAAAGCAACATGTAACATTTTTGCAACTTATGTATAAAAATCTTTATTACATTAAGAGAGCATTTAATCAACAATAAACTCACATTCTTCCTCTACCAGCTCCTCTTCCGCCACCTCTCGTTCCCAAGGGTCGTCTTCCGGGTCTTCTCATCATAGGGCGTCTAAACATTGGGGTACCATCAGCATTATATATGCCTCTTTCGATCGAGCTATTAATTATGGCATTAAATTCTTTTTGTGAAATGTATTTAGGAGTGTAATTTTCTCCTGTTCTTAACAGCATTCTAGTAAATGCCCTCATGTGATTCCTTGAACCTTTTAATAGATTTTGATAGGCGACTTTTATATCTTGATTATCTGTATATCTAAGTTCTAGTTTTAAATCATGTATATCTAAGTCTTCTATAGTATCTCCTACCTTAAGAGCATCTATTACAGATTTATTACCCATTAAAACAAGTTTTTTATAAAGAGTTCTCATGTTATTAGATTTAAATTCTCCAGATTTTAGTCCTTCAACAGGATCCTTTAAGTTATATTTTTTTAATAATGCTCTCATTGTCTCTAGGTGCCTTTGTTCTGTTTGGGCAATCATATTAAAAATAGGC
>JAMONC010000210.1 GCA_027066725.1 Desulfobacterales bacterium | reverse complement strand
AAAACCAGAATCGCCACATCTTCTTGATCTACCACAAGTTCCCCCATAATTTGAATATCCATTAGAATAAGAATGATACTCTGAACCTGTATTAAATATTTCCCTAAATATTTCATCAAAAGACATTGAACCTGCATGGGATGCACCGCCGGAGAAGAATACCCGACTAAAAAAGTCTCCTCCAATTCCAGCGTCTCTAAATACACTAGAGAAGTCAAAGTTTCTAAATATATCCTCTTGAGAGAATTTCTTATGAAATTCGCTAGAACCAAATGTATCATATTGTCTTCTTTTTTCTGGATCACTTAAAACAGCATAAGCCTCATTTATTTCCTTAAATTTTTCTTCTGCTTCTTTATTACCTCTGTTTTTATCTGGATGATATTTTAACGCCAGTTTTCTATATGCTTTTTTTATTTCTTCTTGACTGGCGTTTCGTGACACACCAAGAATTTTATAGTAATCTTTTCCTGCCATGACAGCACTCCTTTATGACAAAAATTGGCATAATTATTGCCTTTAGATACCAATTCGAAAATAATAACTAGTAATAAGTTGTCAAGTTTTATAAAGGAAGAATGATGTCTAACTTAAGTAGAATACATGAGAAAAAGGCAGCTATTTTTTTTCCTTCTAGTCCTTCAGATATTAAGGACTTAGACTCTACAATAAAAATATTAAAAGATAGAGGAATATGTGTAGATATTATTGTAAATAATAAGATAGGGACTTTTCCATATTTATGGGGAGAAGATAAAGAAAGAGCAGATATCTTTAAAAGACTTTTGTGCGACAGAAATATCCAAATCATTTGGTGTGTAAGGGGAGGATATGGCTCTTCTAGATGGTTAGATATATTTGATTGGAATATCATAAAAGATGTTTCAACTTACCCCCAAATTGTTGGTTTTAGTGATTGTACATTTTTTTTCTCTAAGTTATTAAGCTATGGACTAACCCCTATTCATGGACCTCTTATAACAACCTTTAGCAATACTTCTAATAGGGCACAAGAGGCTCTTTTAAAATTATTACATACAGGTAAAGCTCCGTTATTACAGGGTGAGAGCTTGATTAAAGGAAGGTCTATAGGTCCTATAATAGGAGGTAATTTAACTTGTCTCTGTCATCTTCTTGCAACTCCACATGAACCTCCTTGGAATGGGGCTATTTTATTAATAGAGGATCATCATGAGGCACTTTATAGAATTGATAGAATGATTACCCATCTTTTGTCTTCTAAGCGTCTAAATAAATTGTCAGGTATAGTTATTGGACATATATCAGAAATCGGTATGTATGAAGAGCTTTTACCTAAGTTATTAGAAGAACGCCTAGGACATCTTTCTATTCCCATTGCTTTTAATTTCCCAATAGGGCATCATAAAGATAACTTCCCTGTAGTACTTGGTAAAAAGTATGAACTAGATGCTACAGAGGATATTGCTATTCTTAAGCCTCTTTCATAATATTAGTTAGTGTATGAATTTGGGCAGCATGTTCTAGATATTCCATATATTCTATAGCCCTTTCAAGGTGATCAGCATAAGAAATTGCTCCATGTTTTGACAGTATAATTATAGGCGCTTTTTGAGCTTCAGCAGAAACTGCTTGTGCAAGTTCTTTACTGCCAGGAGGAAAGTATTCTACTATAGGAATTTTTTTAAAGAATATGGCTGTTTCTACAAGTATGGAAGGATCTATTTTTTTATTCGCTAGGTCTAAAGATAGTACCCAGGGAGGATGGGCATGTACTATTGCTTGTACATCTTTGCATGTTTTATATATTGCAAGATGCATTGGAAGTTCACAAGAAGGCTTTCCTTTACCTTCTATAATATTACCTTCTATATCTAAAGTAACTATTTCTTCAGGAGTTACAAAACCTTTGTGCCTTCCAGTTGGAGTTAGAAATATCTTGTTTTTATATCTTACACTTATATTACCGCTTGCCCCGCATACCAATCTTATAGAATGCAATAAATGACAGGCATGAGAAATTTTTTCTTTTATTTTATATTCCTGCATTATTAATGCTCCACTTTAGAAATAGCCTCTTTTTTTATACGATCTAAAGTTTTGCTAAGGCATTTAATAACATTTTCTCTTATATCTCCACATACTGCAAGAAGCATCATATCTTCTCCTATTTTTAGATCTCCCTCACGAATTACAACACGTACATCAACTATCCCTTTCATATCTAATGCTTCTTTTAAAATTTGTTTTAATTTTTCTCTATCTACATAGGTCTTAATTTTTGTAATTGGTAAACCATTTCTTGCAAATGCACGGACAATACCATTGTGTAAAAGTATCATCCCCGCTTTTTTTATATTAGGATTATTTCTTATCTCATCTAAGATGGAAGAAGGGTCTAAAAAGGTGCATTCAGATGCATTGTAAATTGTAATCTTATCTTCCATAAACACCACCCCTTTCTATATTTTCTATATCCTTTATAAGGATT
Source organism: Desulfobacterales bacterium (assembly GCA_027066725.1). Lineage (GTDB taxonomy): Bacteria > Desulfobacterota > Dissulfuribacteria > Dissulfuribacterales > JAMONC01 > JAMONC01. Next base: position 7,363 of record JAMONC010000210.1, on the reverse strand, counting down.
TTTATTTAAACTATTATGTAATTATTTACCAATAGGAGTATTTTTTATGGAAAAATTGTTCGCTTTTTGTGCGGCTATTTTATTTTCTATTTTGGAAAGTTCATATCTTATAAAACCGATATCAGGAGCATCAGGTCTTAAAGATAAATAGCTGTTTAGTGCACTTTGTGCTTTATTATAATATCCTAACTTAAAAGCAACTCTACCTAAATCCCTATACGAAATAGCATCATAACCATGATGTCTATTACTTACCTTTTGATATTCTTCCATAGCTCCTTTAAAATCTTTAAGGGATTCACTTACATATCCTAATCCAATCATTGCACTATCTTTTAGAACTGATTTTTTAGAGAAATCTTTTACAGCCTTTTTATAAGCCTCTTTAGATTTTTTTAACATACCTAAGTCTCTATAAGTTGCAGCTAAAAGTAGTCTTGCTTGGTGTCCTGCATCTGTGTGGGGTTCTTGTTCAATAATTTGTTCTAAAGCCATTAGTCTCTGATCTGGATTTTTAATCATAATTGCCAAACCTAATTTAGTAGAACTAATTTCTTTTACATGTTGAAAGTAGGCTTTAGCACCTATTATCACAAAGATAGTTATAATAAAACAACCTATTAAGATTAAAGTTTGTTTCCCATATTTTTTTATATAATCTTGTGCCCAAATAGGCACACCTTCCATAATCTCTTCTTTTGCTTGCTCTAGTATTGGTTTTTGTTCATCTTTTAGTTCGCTCACTTAGCTTTACCTCTCTTTAACAGGAATTATTTGAAAAAGTCTTTCCATTTAAATATAAGTGGTTCTTTATCTTCTTTTAAAATAGCAGCATCAACCACTTGTCCAATAAATAAGGTATGATCTCCCGCATCTACACTACTAACAACTTCACACTCTACATAAGCAATCGCCCCCTCTATAATAGGGGAACCTTTTAATGCATTTGTATAATTTATATCTTTAAACTTATCTTCGTTTCTACCACTTACAAAACCAAATTTTTTAGCAAGTTCAATATCATCTTTTGATAGTGTATTTATACAAAAAAATCCAGATTCCTGAATGAGATTATGAGTATAACGCGCAGGAGCAATAGAAACAACTACTAGTTTAGGTTTAAAAGAAACTTGTGTAACCCACGCAGCAGTCATACCGTTTATTCGCTCACCACTTCTAACTGTAATGATGTATACACCTGTAGAAATTACATTGCTTAATAACTCTTGCATATTTCCCCCTGATTAATTGGACTTATAAAACCACTTTCTATAAAGAGGCCAGTCATATCTACGTCCTAAGCTATATAAAAACTGAAATACATGCATTGGTCCATAAGAAAATGATGCCCTTGAACCATATAAGTAAAGGCGCCACATCCTTACAAATTCTTCTCCCATCATCTCTTTTATTTTATTTTTGTTGTTTTCAAAACGTTTAATCCAGTGAGATAATGTCTCTGCATAATGTATTCTAAAATCTTCTAGGTCAACAAAGTCAAATCCATATTTATCTGCTGCTTCTACAACTTCCCCTAAAGCCGGTATATAACCTCCTGGGAATATATATTTTTTAAGCCATGAATCCAATTCTTCAGGTTGCATTCTTCCAATAGTATGTAGTACCATTATACCTTTATTTCTTAAAAGTTTTTTAGTTTCTTCAAAAAAGATGGGTATATTCTCTCTCCCCACATGCTCAAACATACCAACAGAGACAATTCTATCATATATTCCTTTTTCCTTTTGACTCGTTTCCCTATAATCTTCAAGCCTTACTTCCACTCTTCCTTGAAGACCTTGTTCTCTAATGCGTTCATTAGCAAGTTCATATTGTTGTTTAGACAGGGTAAGTCCAACAGCTAGTACTCCATATTTTTTTGCAGCTTCTATAACTAAAGAGCCCCAACCACAGCCGATATCTAAAAGTTTTTGTCCAGATTTCAACCTGAGTTTATTTAATATATGATGGATTTTGTTTAGTTGCGCTGTTTCTAGGTCATCTTCTTCTGTTTTGAAAAAGGCACAAGAATAGTTTAATCCTTTATCAAGCCAAAGTTTATAAAACTCATTTCCCTTATCATAATGATATTGTACATTTTTTTTAGTTTGTTTTAATCCATGTCCAAACTTTTGTTTTATATTGATCCAACCTATCTTAGCCTTTTGTTTAACAGATAATTTGCCTGAAAGATCGTAAAAATAAAAAAGTTTTAATAATGCATCTAAGTCACCTTCTACTTCAATTAGTCCTTTCATATAATTTTCACCAAAACCTAATCCAGGATCAGTAAGTATAGCATCAAAGGCTTTAGGGTCTTTAAATTTTATTGTGAACTGGGGAGCACCTTTTCCAATTAAGACGCTTTTGTCTTTTTCCCACAATTCAATCTTTGCACTTACTGGTATATCATCCGAGCTAAATATAGAGGAGATCATGTCCAGAGCTTTTTGAATATCCACGGCTAAACCCCCTTTCGTAATATAGGTGAGCGAAGTTATTGTTATGTGCCCCCAATCTCTTCCAACCCAATGTTATTTAAAGTATTTTATGATTATAAAGAGAATCAAGCAAATATCTTTTAAGGATAAGCCATGAGTTTTAATAACAAAAATAAAAAAGCTTTCAAAATATTATCTGAAATCCCCAATAAGGAATTACAACTTTTATGTGATACAAAGATAAAAGAATTAAAAAATAAATTAGATAATAAAGAACTAGATAAATTGTTTTCGTTTAAAGGGGTAAAGCCTGCTATCTTATTTAGTGATTTTTTATATAAGAATCTATTAAAGAGTCCTGAACTTTTACCAAAACTTGTTAGTACCTTAAATGTCAAAGAACCTCCTCCTTCTTTTTATAATATGCATCTTAATGAGATTATTCAAAGGGTTTTAGATGAAAAAAATTTTTTAGCAGAAATAAGAAAACTTAGAAATCATGAAATGGCAAAGATATGTCTAAGAGATATATGCGTTTTAACTGCTGATTTTTTTGAAGTTTCAAACTTATTAAGTAATCTTGCTACCTCGCTTATACTTGCTTGTATTAAATGGATAAAGAGAGACCTCAGTAAGAAATTTGGTATTCCTAGAAAAAAAGATGGGAGCCCTCTAGAGCTTATCACTGTTTGTATGGGGAAATTAGGCGGGCATGAATTAAATTTTTCTTCAGATGTTGATCTCATATTTTTATTTCCAGAACCAGGCTTTACAGATGGGAAATTAAAGATTTCTGCACAAGAATTTTTTACAATTCTTGTTAGAAGACTTATTCAATTTTTATCAACAAGAACTGAACATGGCTTTTGTTTAAGAGTAGATACTCGTCTTCGTCCTTTTGGAGATAGCGGTCCCCTAGTTATGGATTTAGAAGCACTTGAAGACTACTTTTTAATTTATGGACGAGAGTGGGAGAGATTTGCTTGGATAAAGGCAAGTCCAATTACTGGATTAGAAGAAGATATAAAAACTTTTTATTCTATTGTTACCCCTTTTGTTTATAGAAGATATTTAGATTTTAGTATTTTTGATGCATTAAGAGATATGAAAAACATGATATTTAAACAGATACAGAAAAAAGGAATAGATGATAATATAAAATTAGGAAAAGGTGGAATTAGACAGATTGAATTTATTGTCCAAGCAATTCAACTTGTAAGAGGTGGAAAAGATAAAAAGATAAGAACCAAAAATCTTTTAAAGACACTGGAGGTTTTAAAAGATAGGGAATACTTACCTATCTCTGCAGTAAAAGAATTAACCAATTCCTATATATTTTTAAGGTCTTTAGAAAATAGGTTACAAGAACGTTTAGATCAACAAACCCATATAATTCCAAAGGATTATAAGCAATTTAAGTTACTTTCATATTCCTTGGGTTATAAAGAAGAAGAAAAGTTTAAAAAAGATATAGAATTATATAGAAGTTTTGTACAAAGACATTTTTCTAACCTCTTTGAACAACAAGAAAGAATAAACGTTTCAGAGAACATAGAAAAATTAAAAGACCTTTGGGATGCTAACTTATCTTTAGAGGAGGGGAGTTTACTCCTTATTTCTTTAGGTTTTAGAGAACCTAAGAGAATTTTAGATTTAATAAATGCTCATAAAAATTTAAAAGCTACTATTTCACTTGGTAATATAGGACAAAGAAGACTTAGAGAACTTTTCCCTTTTTTGTTAAAAGAAATCTCAAGATACAAAGATCCTGAAAAGGTCCTAGTAAGAGTATTATCTGTTATTGAGTCAATTCAAAAAAGGACAAGCTATTTAGTATTATTACGTGAAAATCCAAATGCACTTAAATACTTTGTAAAATTTGTTGGTAATAGTCCTTGGATTTCTGAGCAGATAAAAAGGCATCCAATTTTAATAGATGAATTAATTGATATAAGATCTCTATCTAGGATAGCAGATATTAAAGAACTTAGAGAAGATATAAATATCCGTCTTAACTCTATAGGAAAAGATGATATAGAATCCTTAATGGATGAACTTAGAATATTTAAGCATTCTAATATGTTTAGAATTGCAGCTTCGCATCTTTTAGGTATTTCTCACTCCCTTAAAACATCTTTGGCATTAACTAATTTAGCCCAAGTGGTTCTTGAGAAGGTTTTTGAGCTTTGTTTTTGTTATATGATTATAAGACATGGAATGCCTGTCTGGGGACTAAAGCAAAGGATAGATAGTCTATCTAAAGACATTGGTGGCTTTTCTATAATAGGATATGGTAAATTAGGAGGAAGGGAGCTTTCTTTTTCTTCAGATTTAGATCTTGTATTTTTACATACAGGTATAAATAAAGGATATACAACAGGTAGTTATCCAATTGATCTTGCTACTTATTTCCCTCGCCTTGGACAAAGGATAATCCAGATGTTAACCCTTAATACTGCCTTTGGAAAGCTTTATGAAGTTGATATGAGGCTTAGACCTAGTGGAGAGGCAGGGGTTTTAGTAAGTAAGGCAAAGGCATTTAGAAAATACCAACTATTTAATGCTTGGACCTGGGAGCATCAAGCCCTTTTTAGGGCAAGGCCAATATGTGGAGATCCTGAAATAAGGCGCTTTTTTATGCGTACTAGATGGATAGTGCTTAGATTGCCTAGAGATATTGAATATACAAAAAAAGAGATCTTAGATATGAAATCCCGACTAAAACAGGCTCACTTAAAAGAAAAGGATCGTTTTCATATAAAGTACTCTGATGGAGGATTATTAGATATAGAATTTTTTGCACAGTTTATAGCCCTTTGTTTTTCATATAAATATTCAGATCTTATTAAATCTACATCTACTGTGGATATTTTAAAAAATTCTTTAGCACTTGGTCTTAAATATGAAGATATAGATATCTTAATAAATGCTTATAAGGAATTAATCGATCTGTATCATAAGCAAAGTCTATTAGGCTTAAAGCCAACAATTTCTAATCCTCCTAATATTTGTAATAAAGTAAGTAATATTTTAAAAAACTTTAATTTTTATTAATTTTTTAATTATCAAAGACTGCTATTGCATTTCTTTTTAAGATACTTACTATTTAGTCGGGAATTCTCCAATAATTATCCAGGGACTGATAATTCAGTTTTTAAATGGCGTTTTGACCTTTTTATAAATCTTTTTTATTTAGGAGGTTAAAGCGTCATGAGAATAGCACAGGTTGCTCCTCTTTATGAAAGTGTTCCACCTAAACTCTATGGTGGTACAGAAAGGGTTGTATCTTATCTAACTGAAGAGCTTGTTAAAATGGGCCATGAGGTAACACTATTTGCTAGTCAAGATTCAAATACTCGTGCAAAATTAAATGGTATTAGTAAAAAAGCTCTAAGATTAGATGAGAATGTAAAAGACCCTTTAGCTCATCATATTCTTTTATTAGAAAACGTACTAAAAGAAGCAGATAAGTTTGACATAATACATTTTCATATAGATTATATACATTTTCCATGTGTAAGAAGGATAAATACTGCCCATGTAACTACATTACATGGCAGATTAGATATAGAAGATCTTAAGCCTTTATATAAAGAATATAAAGATATACCTGTAGTTTCTATATCTGATTATCAAAGAAAGCCACTTCCTTTTGCAAGATGGGTTGGCACTGTTTATCATGGATTACCAGAAGATCTTTATACCCCTAAATTTATTCCTGGTTCTTATCTTGCCTTTTTAGGTAGAATTAGTCCAGAAAAGCGTCCTGATAGGGCAATTGAGATTGCTAAAAGGGCTGGGATTCCATTAAAAATAGCTGCTAAGGTGGATAAGGCGGATAAAGAATATTATGAAACGTGTATTAAACCACTTTTAGATCATCCTTTAGTTGAATTTATTGGAGAAGTTGGTGATAAAGAAAAAAATGAATTTCTAGCAAATGCCTTAGGACTTTTATTCCCAATTGATTGGCCAGAGCCTTTTGGTTTGGTGATGATAGAAGCATTTGCATGTGGTACACCTGTTATTGCTTATCCTCATGGTTCTGTACCAGAAGTTATGCTAGACGGAGTAACAGGTTTTATTGTAAATAATATTGAAGATGCAGTAGAGGCAGTTAAAAGACTTCAGTTTATTGATCGAAAAAGATGTAGGAAGGTATTTGAGGAAAGATTTTCTGCCAAAAGAATGGCAATGGATTATCTTAAGATATATGAAGAACTAATCTATGCTAGAGTTGAACCTCGCATTGCCGCATAAATTTAAGAAAAGGAGGTAGGGTGGATATAGAAAAAGGGGGAAAAGAGATTATCCAGATAGATGAGTTTTATTATGTAAAGGCTACTTCTACCCGGGTGGATGATCGCACCCGGGTTTTAAAACATGGTGATACCTTTGCGGTTTTTGATAGATTTGGTGATATCCAAGCAATTGGTAGAGTAGAGCATGGTATATACCACTTTGATACAAGATTTTTATCCAAATATGAACTTAAAATAAATGGGTTGCGTCCTCTTTTATTAAATTCCACTGTTAGAGAAGACAATAGTCTTTTGACTGTTGATCTTACAAATCCAGAACTAAAAGACGATAAAGGACAGATAATCCCTCAAGGAAGTATTCATATATTTAGGGCAAAACTTTTATGGGAAGGTGCTCACTATGAGCATATTAGAGTAACAAATTATTCTGAGAAAAATGCAAAGCTTATTTTAACATTTGAAGTTGCAGCAGATTTTGCAGATATATTTGAAGTAAGAGGTACGGATAGAAAACAACGAGGAAGATATTTCCCTACAAAAATATTAGAAAATGGACTTTTATTTAAATACATAGGACTTGATGATATTGAACGTGTAACAAGGCTTATCTCTGATCCTAGTCCAGATAAGATTACAAATGAATCTATAGCATTTTCTATA
>JAMONC010000209.1 GCA_027066725.1 Desulfobacterales bacterium | reverse complement strand
TACAGATATAAAAAATCAGGTACTTTTAGATACTGCAGAGCTTCTTATTCAGAAAAAGGATGAGATACAAAAAGAAAACCAAAAAGACCTTGAAGCTGCTAAAGAAAAAGGGCTTTCTAAGGCATTTATAGATAGGCTTACTTTATCAGATAAGATTATAAATTCTATGGTAGAAGGGCTTAAAGATGTAGCCTCTTTACCAGATCCTGTAGGTGAAATCCCAAAGATGTGGATAAGACCGAATGGGCTTCAAGTTGGAAGGGTAAGAATCCCTCTTGGTGTAATTGCAATGATATATGAGTCTAGACCCAATGTTACCATAGATGCTGCTGCACTTTGTTTAAAGGCAGGAAATGCTGTAATACTTCGTGGTGGTTCAGATGCAATAAATTCAAATATGGTGCTTGCTTCAATTATTCAAGAGGTACTTAAAAAACATGATGTACCTGTTGAGGCAGTACAAGTAGTTCCTACAACAGATAGAGATGCAGTGCTTCATCTTTTAAAATGTGAAGAAGAAATAGACCTTATTATCCCCAGAGGAGGAGAAGGTCTTATTCGTTTTGTTGTAGAAAATTCCTCTGTACCTGTGCTAAAACATTATAAAGGCGTATGCCATGTATTTGTAGATAAATTTGCAGATATAGATATGGCGGTAGATATCTGTTTTAACTCAAAGGTTCAAAGGCCTGGTGTGTGTAATGCAATGGAAGGGATGCTAGTTCATAAAGATATTGCTAAAGAATTTTTACCTAGGATGGCACAAAAATTTAAAGAAGCAGGTGTTGAAATAAGAGGCTGTACTAAGACATGCGAGATTATTCCAGATGCCGTTCCTGCTAAAGATGAAGACTGGGGGTATGAATTTTTAGATTTAATACTAGCTGTTAAGGTAGTAGATAGCTTTGATGATGCGCTTAACTATATTGCAAGGTATGGATCTAACCATACAGAGGCAATTGTTACAAAAGATTATGCTCGTTCAAGAAGATTTTTAAAAGAGGTAGATGCCTCTTTAGTACTTGTAAATGCCTCAACTCGTTTTAACGATGGTGGTCAGCTTGGTCTAGGGGCAGAGATAGGTATTAGCACTTCAAAGCTTCACGCCTATGGTCCTATGGGATTAGAGGAACTTACTACTAAAAAATTTATAGCATTTGGAGATGGACAAATAAGGAGTTAACTTATAGGGAGAGATAGTTTTTGGCAAAAAATAAGATACTTACAGGAATTTTAGGTGGCACATTTGATCCTATTCATATAGGACATCTACGAGTTGCAGAGGAGGTTTATGAAAGTCAAAAGCTATCTGAAATATGGTTTATACCTGCCTCAAGTCCTCCTCATAAGCACTTAGTAGAGGCTAGTTTCCATCACAGATATGAGATGGTAAAAAGAGCTATTGAGGATTGTTCCTATTTTTCTGTTCTTGATATAGAGGCAAAGAGAAAGGGCCCTTCTTTTACTATTGACACATTAAAGCATTGTTATAAGCAATTTGGAGATCAAAGAGAATTTTATTTTATTTTAGGAAGTGATGCATTTTTAGGCTTTGATACCTGGAAGTCCTATAGAGAAATTCCACGTTATAGCAATTTAGTAATCATAATAAGAGATAAAGATGATATCCCTTTAATAAGGGATTTTTTGTATAAGCAATGGCCTGGATATTATGAATTAAAAGCTGGTTATTTTCATAGAGATGATGATTTAAAAGATATTATATTTCAAGAGGTTACTCATCTTCATATTTCCTCTACAGATATAAGAAGAAGATGTAAAAGTTCTCTTTCTATAAGATTTCTTGTTCCAGAGTCTGTACGATGCTATATCATATCTAATGGCCTTTACTTGAAAGAGATTAATGATAATGATTTAAGACAAAAACAACTAAAGATGGAGGGGAAATTGGCATTAGGGAATATGAAAAATTCTTCTTTAGAAGGACCTGGAAAGGTTCAATTTAAGGACAAGAATGAATTGAAAGGGTTAAATCTTGTTGAGGAACTTGTTAAACAAGTTTGGGAGAATAAAGGAGAGAATATTATTGTACT
>JAMONC010000208.1 GCA_027066725.1 Desulfobacterales bacterium | reverse complement strand
AACCTTGGCCTAATCCTTGTACAGATAGAGATTATACTATAGATATTTCTTTTCCAGAGTTTACTTGTCTATGTCCTCGTTCTGGTTATCCCGATTTTGCTACTATTAAGATAAGCTATATCCCTAACAAATATATAATAGAATTAAAATCTCTTAAGTTATATTTGAATAGTTTTAGAAATAAATATATTTCTCATGAAGAGGCAACGAATAAGATATTTTCTGCTCTTATGGATACAATTTCTCCAAAAAAACTGACTGTAATTGGTGATTTTCATCCAAGAGGAAATGTACATACTATAGTAACAGTTTCAGGCCCTTAATTTTGGAATTAAATGGGCTCATCGCTTTTTTAAAAATATTTAAAATTTTTTAAGGTAATAGCTCATAGTGCAAAAATAACATTATTTTCTTGACAATTTTTAAACAGATTGACATATTGCTATTATTTCTTTTCTTAAAAGAGATCTATATTAAAAGATTAATTTTAGAAGCACCCAACAATTTTCCCCGCCATTAGCAGAAACTTACGGGGAGTATGGGGAGAAATAATCTCTAGAAAGAGAGGTGATCGCATGGCAGAAGAAATCAGACAAGAAAAAATTGAATCATTAATGCAAGAAGAACGTATTTTTGAGCCTCCAGAAGAGTATAGGGATCAAGCCTATGTTAAAAGTATGGATGAATATAAGGAATTATATAGGCAGTCTATGGAAGATCCCGAGGGCTTTTGGAGCAAAAGAACCGAAGAGCTTCTTACATGGTACAAAAAATGGGATAAGGTCTTAGAAGCCGATCTTTATAAACCAGAAGTTAAATGGTTTATAAATGGTAAGTTAAATGCATGTTATAATTGTTTAGATAGGCACCTAACAGATGGTAGGAGAAATAAGGCTGCGTTGATTTGGCAAGGTGAACCTGAAGATGATGTAAAAATCTATACTTATCAAACTCTTCATACTGAAGTATGTCGGTTTGCTAATGTCTTAAAGAAAATGGGAGTTAAAAAAGGCGATAGAGTTTCCATCTATCTGCCAATGATTCCTGAGCTTCCTATTGCAATGCTTGCATGTGCAAGAATCGGTGCAATGCATAGTGTGGTTTTTGCTGGTTTTAGTGCATATAGTCTCCAAAATAGGATTCAAGATTGTGAAGCAAAGATTTTAATTACTGCAGATGCAGTATTAAGAGCAGGAAGAGTTATTCCTCTTAAGCCAAATGCAGATGAAGCTCTTAAGAATTGCCCTACTGTTGAACGGTGTATAGTAGTTAAAAGAGCAGGAAATGAAATTTCTATGCAAGAAGGAAGAGATTCTTGGTGGCATGAAGAGATGGCCGCTGAGGATATTACAGATAAGTGTGATCCTGAAGTAATGGATGCAGAAGATATATTATTCATCCTTTATACAAGTGGAAGTACGGGTAAACCAAAAGGAGTTATTCATACTACTGGTGGATACCTCACATATGCTGCACATACCCTTCAGTGGGTATTTGATGTAAAAGATGATGATGTCTATTGGTGTACAGCAGATATAGGTTGGATTACAGGTCATAGTTATATCCTTTATGGTCCTTTAACTTTAGGAGCAACTTCATTAATGTTTGAAGGTGTTCCTACATGGCCAGATCCTGCCCGTTTTTGGAAAATTGTTGAAAAATTTAAGGTCAATATTTTCTATACAGCTCCTACTGTTATTCGTGCTCTTATGAGAGAAGGGGTTGAATGGACTGAAAAGTATGATCTTTCTACTCTAAGAATTTTAGGTACGGTTGGAGAACCTATAAATCCAGAGGCATGGATGTGGTATCATGAGCATATAGGAAAAGGAAAACTTCCTATTTGTGATACATGGTGGCAGACTGAAACTGGTGGATTTATGATTTCACCCCTTCCATATGCAACACCCCTTAAACCAGGTTCTGCAACATTCCCTCTGCCAGGAGTAGATGCTGATATTTTAAAAGATGATGGTAGTTCTGCAGGGGTAAACGAAGGAGGACATCTGGTTATCAAAAAACCTTGGCCAGGTATGTTAAGAGGAGTGTTTGGTGAT
>JAMONC010000207.1 GCA_027066725.1 Desulfobacterales bacterium | reverse complement strand
TACTTACTTAATAGCTATAAACTAGCATATCCTAGGAAGGGGTTCTCCACTTAAAGGCTCTATTACTCTTTTACCACCTATTAAAGTCTTTAATAATACCCTAGGATTCTCTTCACTTATAACCTGGCCAATAATTCTAGCCTCTTTTCCTATAGAAAAATTCTTTATAATTTCTAAGGCCTGTTGAGCATAGTCTTTATCAACAAAAAATACTGCCTTACCTTCATTGGCCAAATAAAGAGGATCAAGCCCTAATACCTCGCAAGCAGCCTCAACTTCTTTTCTTATAGGTAAAGAAGATTCATCTAATTCTATCTCTACATTGGCTGCATTTGCCATTTCACAAAGACATGTAGCAAGCCCGCCTCTTGTAGGATCTCTCATTGCATGTACATTGTCTCCTAGTTTCTCTATAAGGGCTGATGTCAATTCATGTAAAGGCTGGGAGTCACTTTTTAGGTCGCAATCCATAGATAACCCTTCTCTTTGAGTAAGGATAGTAACTCCATGATCCCCTAACGTACCAGATACAATAACTACATCTCCAACCTTAATATTTAAAGGAGAAAAACTAAACTTAGATAAAAGGCCAACTCCTGAGGTATTAATAAATATCTTATCTGCCTTACCCTTTGGTACAACCTTTGTATCTCCTGTAACTACTTTGACATTACAATGCTCGGCTGCCCTAGCTATAGATTCTATGATCTTTTTAAGAACATCTAGTTCAAGCCCTTCCTCAAGTATAAGGGCAAGACTTATATAAAGGGGTTTTGCCCCCTTTACTGAAAGATCATTTACTGTTCCATAAACAGCTAAAGAGCCTATATCTCCACCAGGGAAAAAGATTGGATCAACCACATAGGTATCTGTAGTAAATGCAATTCTACCATGTGCTAAATCTAACTCAGCACTATCTTCTAACTTCTCTAAAAATTGATTTTTTAAAAAGGGTAAAAATATATCTGATACTAATTTTTGAGTTGCAAGCCCTCCACTACCATGATCCAGCAAAATATATTTTGACTCTTTCATAATTACTTCTCTCCATATCTATAATAAGCAGCACAAGTACCTTCAGTAGATACCATACATGGGCCAACAGGTGTCAGTGGGGTACAAGCAGTACCAAAGAGTTTACAATCAGGAGGAGTAGCAACTCCCCTTAAAATATCACCACATCGGCACCCAGGAGGATCATTAATATCTTCTATTTTTATATCTAATCTCTTAACAGCATCATATTCTTCCCATTTTTCTCTCAAAGCCAGTCCACTATTAGGGATAAGTCCTAATCCACGCCACTTAGCATCTACTGGTTCAAAGACCTCATAAATGGTCTCTATTGCATTTTTATTCCCTTCCCAAGTTACAGCACGAGGATAGGCATTTTCTACCTTAGCCTCACCTGAGGCTATCTGTTTTGCTAATAAATAGATTGCATATAATATATCAGCAGGTTCAAATCCACTTACTACACAAGGTATATTATACTTTTTAGCCAAATCTTCATATGCTCCTGCACCAATAATAGCACTTACGTGCCCTGGGCATAAAAGCCCATCTACATCTGTAGTAGGATCAGAAAAAAGTGCCTCTAATGCAGGGGGCATAAGTTTATGAGCACAATATATGGTAAAATTATTTATATTTAATTGCTTAGCAACTTTTACTGTTGCAGCTACAGTTGGAGCTGTAGTCTCAAATCCAATTGCAAGGAATACCACCATATATTGAGGCTCTTTTTGGGCAAGCTTAAGTGCATCTATAGGAGAATAAACTACTTCTATTTTAGCACCTTTTGCCCTTGCTCTAGCCAAAGAACCACTAGGGCCTGGAACTCTAATCATATCTCCAAATGTAGCAAT
>JAMONC010000206.1 GCA_027066725.1 Desulfobacterales bacterium | reverse complement strand
ATCTTTTCTATTTGCCAAGGAGATAAATACATCTATTTCTCCAGCAGATGTAACACATACTGGACAACCTGGACCAGATATTAATTTTATACGGCGAGGCAATAACTCTCTAATACCATGTCTAAATATAGAAACTGTGTGAGTCCCACAGACTTCCATAAGTTTTATCTTCTTAGTCAATGTCTTAGAAATAAGATCTAAAAGATCACGAGATAATTTGGGACTTCTAAAATTAGAAAGACATTGGGTAGAAGAATTTAAGTGGGCATGATTATTATTCTTTCTTTTTGTACCCATTTTCTTAAATATTTCCTTTCACTCCTACAAATTATTTGTAAGGGTTACTAATATATTTCTCGATCGAAAAAAGTGAAAGAATATATTTTTAATATTTTTATTAAAAAATCATATAACGAAAATTTGCAAAAAATTAATCATTAATTATTTTTAAATTTTAACTTTTAGAGAAAGAAGTTATGGAGATTATGATTAATAAACTAACTATAGATATAATTAAACAAGAAGTCGAAATGGGACTTCTTATATTTGATAAGAATTATCATATTATTTGTTTTAACAAATTTATTAAAGATATTTTTCAGATCAATAAAATTGATACATCATCACTTAATTTAGCTCAATTACATAGTAAAGAAGCATTTCTAAAAATAAAAGAAATGGTAGAATTAGCTAAACAAAACACTCAAAATAGCACTAGTATAATAAAAATATATAAACCATATAAAAGTGCGGACTTAATCCTTATGGCTAAAATATTATTATTATATGGACAGAAAAATTTATTTATAGCCTTACTGTATGATATAACTAATATCTTAACAAATGCTGAAAATGCTATTATAAAATTACCAGTATATGATAAAGATAATTTTTTATTACTAACTTTAGATAACATAGAATATTTTAAGGCAAAGGGTAATTATACTGAAGTATTCTATGAAAATAGAATACATTTGAGTCCCTTAAGGTTAGGAGAAATTGAAAAAAGATTAGTTAAAAATCAGTTCTTACGTTGTCATAAGAGTTTTATTGTAAATTTAAAATACATAAAAAATCTCAAAAGAATAGATAACAAATATATCATAGTCACAGAAAGTCAACAACAAATTCCTATAAGTAGGAATAGGATAAAACCATTATTACATATAATTGGATTAAGATAGTTCCTTTACTTAAATCTCACCTTAGAATATCATCTCACTTTACATTTCATAATAATATAATGCACTTCATACATTTCTCATTGTAAAAGATAGTTTTATTTATTTTAATTTCTTAAAAAAGAACGGAGCCATAAATGAAGATAATCAAAAAAGATATAAACAGAAATATACCTTTATTAAGGGAAACTATTCGATTTTTGTTTGCAAGTTATTGTATATTTATAGGTTATAAATTTTATATGTTTCTTCTTTGGGCAACAGGACATTCAAAAGTTTTTGTAAATAGGCCCTCTTCTGTAGAGGCATTTTTACCAATAAGTGCCTTGGCCTCTTTAAGAATGTTCCTTTATTCTGGACAATATGCCAGGATTCATCCAGCAGGGCTAACTATACTCTTAACAGCTATGTTGATAGCCCTTTTATTCAGAAAAGGCTTTTGTGGCTGGATATGTCCTGTGGGGCTAGTATCTAATTTATTAGAAAGATTAGGACGCAAACTAAAGCTAGCAATCTGCCTTCCTAAGTGGCTAGATATGACCTTAAAACCTATAAAATATTTAGGGCTAGCATTTTTTATATATATGATATTTTGGCAAATGAATATAGCAGCAGTAAAACAATTTATTAATAGCCCTTATAATATCTCTGTAGATGCAAGGATGTTATCGTTTTTCCTTCATCCATCTAAGTTAACAATTATTATACTTCTTTCACTTGCCATATTATCTATTATAATTAGGAATTTTTGGTGTAAATATCTTTGTCCTTATGGGGCTTTACTAGGGATATTAGCTTATTTTAGCCCTACAACAATAAAGAGGGAAGAGGAGCTTTGTATAAAATGTAAAAAATGTAAATTGGCATGTCCTGCCTGTATAGATATTTTTAATAAAGAAGTTATTAGAACACCAGAATGTTATGGATGTCTAAAATGTATCTCAGCATGCCCAGTAGAAGATTGTTTACAATTAAAATTCCTCAACAAAAAAAGGATGCCATTATGGTTACTTCCTGTTATGATAGTCGGTGTCTTTCTAGGAGTATGGATTATAGCAGAAATTACTGGACACTGGCAAACTCAAGTACCTATAGAGATGTTAAAACAATTTTATGTTGATATCCCCTTATAGTGCAAAAAATTACTTAGAAAAACTATTCTTATCTACCCTTATATTAATCTTCCTCTTTGTTGGATTAGATAGAAATGCATTCTCCCAAATATCTACTAAAGAGTTACCCTCTTTTTTTGATACAAAAAGTAAATCACTACAAGATACCAAATCGGATATACCGGATATAAATGAACTCGATATAAATAAAATAGAATTAATAATAACTAATCTAAACAAATTTATAAACAACTCAAATAAAAATTTGAATCTGGATGTATCTAAATTAAAATTTATAAAATTATTATATCTACATTTAGAAAGTCTAATAAAAAAACAAAACACTTTAAAATTTGAACTAAAACAAATAAAAAATAGATTAGATGATATTAACTCTATAAAACCAAATCAAAAACCACCATATAACTTATCATTTTATGATAATTTACTAGATCAAATAGCCAGCATTAATCAAGAGATTGAAACACAAAGATTGGATATTAAACTAGTAAAAAATCTATTAAATCAAACATCTAATACAACTAACAATATAGAAATAAATTTCAATCAACTAAATAACAGAGATTTAGATACTATTATTCAAAATTTAAATACTAAAATTTTAGAGATTAGATTAGAAAATCTAAAACTTAATCTAAAAATTTTAGAGCTAAATAAAGAAATCCTAAATTATCAGGCAAATTGGGTAAAAAAACACCTCTACTTTGATAAGAATGATCTTAACAAACAACTTCAAGCCATTGAAAAGAAAAAAAGAGAAATAAAAAAGAAAATTGATAGCTTATTAATTAAACAAAAACAAGAAGAAAAATTATGGAGATCTATAATTGAAAAGTCACGCTTTGTTAAAAATAAATCAACTATAGCTACAGAAATAAAAGCGCAACAAGCATGGTTAAAGACTATTCAGTTAATGTTACAAGAATACGAAGAGATATTAAAACTTTTAGATAAACAAAGGGATATATGGATACAGCGTTATCAATTATTAAATCAAAATTTACCAATTAAAAAATTATTAAAATTAAAACATAAGATCAAAGACACTATTAATGAACTAACAGAAATATTAAATTTACAACAAAATTATCAAATAACTTTACAATCACAGCTTGCTCTTTTAGATAATCAATTACAAACACCTAATCTAAATTATAAGCTTAAACAGGCACTTATATCTCTCGAACAAGCACTTAGAGAAAGGGCTCAAACAAGAATAGAATATATTATCTACTTATTTAAAACTATAGCCCTTGAACAAAGACTTTTAAATCAAATAGATTATAAACTTAGCCAAACTAGTGTTGAAAAAACCTTATTAACCATAACAACTACTATAAGTAAACTCTTAGATTTTTCTATTTGGACTATTGATAATAGTCCTGTAACACTTAAAAAATTAATAGTAGCCATAATTGTATTGATTTTAGGCATATTAGCATCAAGATATTCTGTAAAAAAACTTCGTATTCATTTGATTAATTCTACACAACTTGAAGATACCACTATATCTGCTATAGAAAAAATAACTTTTTATATACTAATTACACTAGTTGCATTATTAGCTCTTAAAATCGTCCATATCCCACTTGAAGCATTTGCATTCTTAGGTGGTGCGCTTGCTATAGGTATTGGTTTTGGTGCCCAAAATCTTATTAACAACTTTATAAGTGGCTTTATCATGATGGCAGAAAGACCTATTAGTATCGGTGATATTATTGAAATCGAAGGTAAAGCTGGAATTGTTGAAGAAATAGGGGCTAGATGTACCAGGATAAGAACAATTGGTAATATACATATTTTGGTTCCAAACTCTTCCTTTTTAGAAAAAAATATAACTAATTGGACTTTGTCTGATAGACGGATAAGAATTAGTATAAATGTAGGAGTAGCGTATGGCTCTCCAGTAAAAAAAGTGGAAAAATTACTTATTGATGCGGTAGAACAATGTGAAAATACCTTAAAAAAGCCTGATCCTCTTGTAATATTTAAAGACTTTGGCGATAATGCTCTTATATTTAAATTATATTTTTGGATTAGCTTAAAAAAGATCCTTGAAAGAGAGATTATAGCAAGTGAAGTTCGTTTTAAGATTGATGAGTTGTTTAGAAAAGAAAATATTGTAATTGCATTTCCCCAAAGGGATGTACATCTAGATAGTATATCACCTATTACAATTAAAATAGATAAAAATTAAAGAGTCTAATATGGAATTACAAGAAAAGATTTTATCTATATATAACCAGTTCCCTAATAGAACAGATTTTATTGTTGAAATTGAGGAACAAAAACCCGTCTTTTACTTTTGTAATTCAGATGGATTAAAAAAGAGTCACCTGTTAGCCTTTTATTTAGGGCTAAAAGATTGTCAATTTATACCTACAGATAAAAAATTTATTTTAGATAAATTAGAACAATTACAAGATCAAGATATTCAAGGCTTTGAAAAGAATATAGACAATGAAGAAGATCAAGATACTTCAGATATACTTGCATCGTCTTATGAAGATCCTCCAATCATAAAACTTGTTAATCAAATAATAATAAATGCTGTCAGAAACAATGCTAGTGATATCCATTTTGAAGGACAAAATAACAACTTTATTGTTAGATTTAGGATAGATGGACAGTTAACTACATACAAAAGATTCCCTAAAAATATCCAAGAAGCTGTGTTAGCACGCCTTAAAATTATTTCTGATCTTAATATCGCCGAAACCAGAAAACCACAAGATGGAAGAATACATCTAAAAATAGGTAATAGAGATATTGATATAAGAGTTTCTATAATACCATCAGTAAATGGAGAAAAGGCTGTACTAAGAATACTAGAAAAAACTAGACAGATGTTTAATTTAGACAATATCGGTATGCCACCTGAGATGCTAACTATATATAGACACTATCTATTTAAACCTAATGGCATCATACTTGTTACAGGACCAACAGGTAGTGGAAAAACTACTACATTATATGCCTCTTTGTTAGAAATGGATAGAGAAAACAAAAATGTTTTGACTATAGAAGATCCTGTAGAATATCACATAGATAATGTAACTCAAGTACAAGTAAATCCTTCTATTAATATTACTTTTGCCAATGCAATTCGTTCATTTTTAAGACAAGACCCAGATATTATTATGGTAGGTGAAATACGTGACCAAGAAACAGCTAAGGCTGCTGTTGAAGCAGCACTAACAGGCCATTTAGTAATCTCTACCCTACATACCAATGATGCACCTACTGCTGCTGCAAGATTAATTGATATGGAGGTAGAGCCATTTCTTATTTCATCATCCTTATTGGTTGTGGTTGGGCAAAGACTTGTAAGAAAAATATGTCCTAAATGTAAAACAAGGATAAAAGCACAAGACCATATAAGAAATTTTTTTGAAAATGCGGGTCTTGAACTAGACGAGTATGAAAAAGGACAGGGCTGTAAAGACTGTTTTTATACAGGATATAAGGGAAGAATTGGTGTATTTGAAATAATGCCCATAAATGATCCCATAAGAAGACTAATTAATAAAAAGGCCTCTGCCTTTGACATAAAAAAAGAGGCAACAAAATATGGCTATAAGACCATGTTTGAGCATGGATATGAATTGATCAAACAAGGGATTACAACTGCTGAAGAGGTAATTGCTACAACTAAATCAGACTGAGTATATTAGACTTAAGGAGTAATCTATGAAACAATATGTTATAGATCAACTAAATCCAGAAGAACAAAAACGTATAAAGGAACATCTGGATAAATATTGTGAACCTGCTGGATTAGATGGTATGTATTGGCTACATATCCCTGAAGAGATATGTAGTGAATTGCAGCAAAAACATAAGGAGTGTAAACCTCATTGTATAGGTATAGAACTTAGAAGAAGAGATGTAAGATTTGAATTTTTAGTAAGAAGTAGAAATAAAATTAGATGTAAATGTATATCTTACGCAAATAAAAAACAAACAGATTTTATAATAGAATTTATAGAAAATATGCTAAAAGAAAACAACATTAAGGCTTAGAGTCTATAAGAGAAAAAAGTATTTGAACAAGCCTTTTATTTTCTTCTATATTGCCTGGACTTATTCTAATAAATTCATTTGAAAGCCCTATAAAGTTAGAACAATCCCGTACCAGGACGTTAAAAGAATACAGTTTTTCACATAACCATTTTACACTCCAAGGGGCTTTTACTTGAATTAGAAAAAAGTGTGCATCTTTGGCAATTGGATTAAGAAATGGATGAAAATCTAAAGACTTTAACAGAAACTCTTTTTGGTTTTGACAAAACTCCCTTACACTTTTTATATAAAATTCATAGGTTAAAAGCTCCTTACCTGCCTCAATAGCTATTGAACTTACTGCCCATGGCCTAAGAAAAGACTCAACCTTCTCTGCTAATCTCTTTTCTGCAACAAGAACACCCAATCTCAAACCAGGCAATCCATATATCTTTGAAAATGACCTTAAGACAATCAAATTTGAAGGCATATTATCTGAAATAAGAGAACATATTTGATCATCTCCAATAAACTCTATATAAGACTCATCTATAATCCATATAGAATCTTTAACACTAGATATCAAAGATATTAGTAACTTTGGTGGGATAAATTCTCCTGTAGGATTATTAGGATTACATATATAAATGAGGCTATTAGGTTTAATATCTTTTATAACCTTTGGGAAATAGTCTTCATCCTCAGGAAATATCTTCCACCGCCCAAGAGGGTAAACCCTTAAGCCTGCCGAAATAGAAGAGCTTTGATAATCTGCATAGGTTGGAATAGGCATATAAACGCAAGAAGATCTAAATATAAAAGGGAATAGATATATAAATTCACTCGTACCAGAAGCAACTAGTATATTATCCTCTTTAATACCAAATTTATTAGCTAAAGACCTACGTAGAGAAAAGGCATCTAGCTCAGGAAGCCTCTTTAAGGTATCTAGTTTCGATCTTATAAGTGGCCATATACCAACTGGAGGGCCAAGTGGATTTACATTACTACTAAAATCTAATATCTCTTTATCTTGCTTTAACTTATACCAGGCACCACCATGACCCTTAAACACTAAAAGATCTTTCCCCCTTAACTCTTGTTAACTCTCTATTCTATTCCAAGACATCTTCCATCTTGTAATCTCTTATCAGCAGGCCAATCATTTTCATTTATTCTTGGTGCAATAATACAATTAGTCCCCACTCTTGCACCAGCAGGTATCTGTGACCATTTGCCGATTAAGGTAAGACCAGTATAGAGATGTTTAGGATAACATATGTTTTTGATATCTGGATTGCCAAATCCAACAGTTGAAGAACGTCCGATTCTAACTAACTTATCTGCAATCACCCTTCTTACTACTGCACCTGATTCAACTACTGTATCATGCATCAAAACAGAATCCTCAACTACTGCACCTTCTTCAACTATCACTCCAGGTGAAAGCACACAATGACAAACCCTACCCTTTATTACACAACCAGGTGCTACAGAAGATGCAATTAGTTCGCTAGTAGGAGACACATATATAGGAGGACGATCATAGGGAAGCTCTTCTGCCTCTACATTTGTTACAATTCCCCAAGCCTGTGGCATAAGGCCACTTTCTTCTGGTCTTAAAAGATCCATATTAGCATCCCAATATGCCTGAATAGTACCTACATCTCTCCAATAGCCC
>JAMONC010000205.1 GCA_027066725.1 Desulfobacterales bacterium | reverse complement strand
ACTATATAAGTAAATTTACAGGCTCTACAAACTATAGAAGAAGTATATTTAAGTGCTTTTTAACCCAAAACTTAGAAGATTTAAAAAAAGAGCTACAATCACTCTATGCCTCCATTGCCTATAATAACTTTACAGGAGAAAAGCTCTATGAATACGAGGGCTACTATGTAAGTGTTTTTTATGCCTACATGAAGGCTTTAGGTGTTGAATTAATTGCTGAGGATATCACTAATAAAGGTAGAATTGATATAACACTAAAGTTTGACAATGCTATCTATATCATAGAGTTTAAAGAACAAGGAAAAGATGCCCTTAAACAAATTAAAGATAAAAAGTATTATGAAAAATATCTCTCAGATAATAAACCTATCTATCTAATTGGCATTGAGTTTGATAAAAATCAAAGAAATATAGTAAATATTGAATGGGAAAAAATAAATGAAGTATGAGGTGGTTTCTTTTAGTATTTCTAAGCAAGTGGAAAGAATATGCTATAGAAGATATAGAAGAAGAACCCACAGTAATTGCAATTGCAAAAGGATTAAATAAAAAGGGATTTCATAAAATTGATTCATTACATATTGTCTGTGCAATAATTTCTAATTGTGAATATTTTTTAACTACTGACAATCATATTCTTAAGCGTGCTAGTCTATTAGATAACATCAAAATTAATGATCCAATAGGTTTTATAAGGAGATCATACTATGATAACTGATACAGAAATTAAATTAAAAGGGATTCAAATTCTTGCAGAACATCTTGGTGATGTTGAAACAGAACGGTTTATTGCTCTAATTCAAAGAGAACAGTTTGATTATACAAAGTGGCGTGAAGGCTTAGATGAAGAGCTGCCTATAGAGGTAATCAGCCGAAAGGCAATGGAATTAAGAAAAAGGAGTACTAAATAATAAACGGTGTTTGCAAATTCAAGATACTTAGCTTTTCGTTTTTCAATATCTCTTTAATATCTTTTATCTTTAAAGAGTAAAAAGGATGCTAACTTCTAACCTGAAAATAGTATATGTTATAAGAAAATAAAAAAGATTTTATTGACACTGTAGATAGATTTTCATAACTTAAAAATATACAAGGTTAGATTATAAAAAGGGGAATATAAAATGGAGATGGCGCCCCACGATGAAGAAAGATTATTAGAAAAAATACGAGCATTACCATTGATATACAGAAAACAACTGATTGATTTTATAGAATACTTACAATTAAAAGCTCAAAAAAAAGAAACACTATATTTAAGTGAAAAAGCTCTATCAAAAGATTGGCTTCTTCCTGAGGAAGAGGAGGCATGGAAAAATTTATAAAAGGGGATGTAGTAGTTATTCCTTTTCCTTTTTCTGATTTAAGAGGAAGCAAAAGGAGGCCAGCATTAACAATTTCAAATTTAGAAGGATATGATTTAATTCTATGTCAGATAACAAGCAAAAATGTAAAAGATGCGTATTCAATAGAGCTAAAAGATGATGACTTTGATATAGGTGGGTTAAGACAGGAAAGCAATATAAGACCTAATAAGATATTTACAGCAGATGAAGATATAATTTTATATAAGGTGGGTAGATTGAAAATTCATAAATTACAAGAGGTAATAGATAGAATTATAGAAATAATAAAATAGTTTTTAGATTAGTAGAAAGACCTTTCCTACTGTAACAGAATAAAAATTCTCTTAAGATCTACAATTCACGGTCGTAGAATTTTCAGGAAAAATAGAAAACTAGCTATTAAAGATTGCCCTTCAATTTATACTTATATAACAATTTTATTTGAAGATAGAACATAATATAATTTACACAAATGAGTGGACAGTCCCATAAAGGGGAGTGCCAACTAAAGTGTGTAAGTTGTGGACACTATGAATAAAGATCAAAAATCCCCCTAAGTCATAGGAAATACAATCCACAATAAAGAATTTACCCAAAAATTTCTGAGAAAGGCTCTTAAAGCCTAAATTGGAAAAATTTTTAGGGCATAAGAAGTATAAGCGCTCTAATTCAGACAGTTACATAAATGGCTATAATGCTAAAACTGTAAAAAGTT
>JAMONC010000204.1 GCA_027066725.1 Desulfobacterales bacterium | reverse complement strand
GGATATGAAGGTAAAAAAGGCGGTTGTTCCTGTTGCAGGACTAGGGACTCGTTTTTTGCCAGCAACTAAGGCGATTCCTAAAGAGATGTTAACTATAGTAGACAGGCCTACTATTCAGTATATTGTCGAAGAGGTGGTTGCATCTGGGATAAATGAGGTGGTCTTGGTTACTGCATCGGGTAAATCTGCAATAGAGGATCATTTTGACTATTCCTTTGAATTAGAGACCTTTTTGGCGCAAAAGGGTAAGCTAGATCTATTAAGAGAGGTAAAACATATATCTCAGTTGATAGAGGTAGTATCTGTAAGACAAAAGGAGCCATTAGGACTTGGTCATGCAGTAATGGTTACAGAGAGTGTTATAGGTAACGAACCTTTTGTTGTTGTATTAGGTGATGATCTTGTTGATGCAGAGGTACCTTGTGTTTATCAGATGTTAAAGATATTTGAGAAATATAATGAGGCTGTAGTTGCTGTACAAAAGGTCCCGCATGAAGATGTATCCCGCTATGGTATTGTAGAAGGTGAAGAGGTAGCAGATGGAGTTTGGCGAGTTACTAAGATGATTGAAAAGCCAGATCCTTCAGAGACATCTTCTAACCTAGCTATCATTGGACGCTATATTTTAAGACCAGAGATATATAGCTGTTTACATAGAACCCTTCCTGGTGTAGGTGGAGAGATTCAGCTAACAGATGCCCTTGATATGCTTAGAAAAGAAAGGGAGCTTTATGCCTATGAATTTAAGGGAAGGCGTTTTGATGCAGGTGATAAATTTGGTTATCTACAGGCAACAGTAAACTTTGCGCTAGAACACCCTGAACTAGGGGCAAAATTTAAGAAATATCTCATTGAACTCATAAAACCCTACGTTAAATAATGTCCGTTAATCTTGAATCGCAAAATGGGGGGCTCTTTATAGAGGTAATTGTTCCACTTCCTATTAAGGGCCCCTTAACATATAAGGTCCCTTCTCATTTAAAAAATCAGATCTGTTGGGGTAAAAGAATTGTTTGCCCAGTAAAAAATAGAAGAGTTATTGGGATTGTTTGGAATAAGGATTCAGAAATTATTTCTCCACCTAATGATTCCAAAGAGATTAAAGATATCTTAGATATAATAGATGATTATCCAATACTTCCTCCTGATTTAAGACCTGTTTTTGAGTGGATAGCAGGTTATTATCAATATCCTATTGGATTGGTAGTTTCAGAGTTATTACCATCTGGCCTATTTCCAAAATCAAAAGAAAAGATTTCCAAGGTAGAACGCAGGCTATTTAGAGGGCCTAAAAGGTCCTTTGAGGCGATTTCTTGGGAGAAATCTAAACCAATAACATTGACTAAAGAGCAAAGCCTTGCCTTATCAAACATAAAAGAGGGCATAAGTTCAGATAAATTTTCTCCTTTTTTGTTATTTGGAGTTACCGGTAGTGGTAAAACAGAAGTCTATATTAGAGCAGTAGATTACTGCCTTTCTCATCTTAGAGGTTGTTTAATACTTGTCCCAGAGATTTCTATGACTTCACAACTTATAAATAGATTTGCCTCTAAATTTAAGGAACAACTTGCTGTTATACATAGTGGTCTTACAGAGGCAGAGCGCCTTGAGCAGTGGTGGAGGGTAAGGGTTGGAGAAAAGAGGCTTGTAATAGGAACTAGGTCTGCAATTTGTGCTCCTGTTGCAAGACTTGGACTAATTGTTGTAGATGAGGAACATGATAGATCTTATAAGCAAGAGGAACGCCTTAGATATAATGCAAGAGATGTTTCAGTATTAAGGGCAAAGCTAGCAGATGCTACAGTATTATTAGGAAGCGCAACACCATCAATAGTAAGTTTTTATAATACAACAATTGGGAAGTATAAACTCCTTTCATTAAAATCTAGACCAACTGGTACTAAACTACCTGTTATTGAGCTTGTAGATAGGAAAAAGACATCTAGGGAAAGGCCCTTTATTCCTAAAAAGCAAGATAATCTTCCTCTATGGTTATCTAAAAGACTTTATGAAGAGATAAAACAAACTCTTTCTAAAAATCAGCAAGTAATGCTCTTTTTAAA
>JAMONC010000203.1 GCA_027066725.1 Desulfobacterales bacterium | reverse complement strand
GAGAAGATGCTAGAGCGACTCTTTAAGCTTAAAGAGCGAAAAACAGATCTTAAGACTGAGTTTTTAGCAGGCTTTACAACATTTTTAACAATGATGTATATTGTTCCTGTTAATGGGTTTATTATGGCTGATGCTGGGCTCCCTATGGATGCAGTAATTACTGCTACAGCTCTTATTACTATTTTAGCTACAGCCTTTAATGGAATTTGGAGCAACACCCCTATTGCTATGAGTGTTGGTATGGGGCTTAACGCCTATTTTACTTATGGCTTAGTGCTTGGTATGAAGATACCTTGGCAGAGTGCTCTTGGGATTGTATTTATCTCAGGAGTTATCTTTTTGCTCCTTTCATTTACTAAATTTAGAGTCTGGATAATTAACTCTATTCCTATGGATTTACGCCGTGCAATTAGTGCTGGTATTGGGGCTTTTATTGCTTTTATTGGATTAAAAGAGATGCATATTATTGTTGATAGTAAGGCTACTTTTGTAACTCTTGGAACTCTGAGCGACCCAAATGTAATGCTAGGAGTTTTTAGCCTCTTTGTAGTGCTTATTTTATACTCATATCGTATTAAGGGATCGTTTATTTTAGCTGTTATTATTAGCTCTATTGTAGCCTATATAACTGGCATTGCAAAGGTGCCTACTGAATTTTTCTATTGAGCCAATTGCCTTTAAGCTTGATATTATGAGTGCGCTCTCTCTTTCACTTTTACCTGTTATTGTTACTTTTTTAATTACTGATATGTTTGATACGCTAGGGACATTAACAGCAGTAGGAGCTAGAGCAAATCTTTTTCAAGGTGGAGAGGATAAAGATAAAGCATTAGAAAAAACACTTGAAGCAGATGCAGCTGCTACGGTTACTGGCTCACTCCTTGGGGTCTCAACTACCACTTCATTTATTGAGTCAGCAAGTGGAGTAGAAGCTGGAGGAAGAACAGGATTAACAGCTATTTTTACTGCTCTCTTTTTTATTAGTACTCTTTTTATGCTACCACTCTTTAAAGCTATTCCAGAGCCTGCAATTTTACCAATTTTGGTAGCTGTTGGGGTGTTAATGTTTATGGAGCTTGGAAAATTAAATTTTGCTAATATGGATATAGCAACAGCAAGCGCATCTTTTTTTGCAATTTTGCTTATGCCACTAACTTATTCTATTACAAATGGTTTAGCAGCAGCTTTTATTACCTATACAGTTGTAAAAATAGCACAACGCAAATGGAGTGATTTAAATCTTGGCGTGCTTATAATCGCTCTTATCTCACTTATTGTATTTATTGTTCATGGATAAAAGTGTTGGTAAATACTTAAAAGTATTTACCAAACTAAAAACTCTTTTTTACTAACTATTTTATCTATCATTTTTATCAAATTAAAAATATACTCTTATGACATATTTATCAGTAAACTTAAATTATTATGATAAAATAAACTATAATAGTTCTTTTTAAGTTTATTTTAAGAACTATTATAAGTAAAGAGGAGGATTATATGGCACAAAAAGAAAAAATGTCGCTAACGGTTAAAGTCTTAATCGGTATGGCTCTTGGTATTATTGTTGGTTTAGCTATCAATATTTTAGGACTCAATGCTTCTGGTAGCTGGATAAATACATATATTACAAACGGACTCTTTTTGATTATTGGAAAGATGTTTGTAGTTGCATTAAAAATGCTTGTTGTTCCACTTGTACTATTTTCTTTAATCACTGGTGTAATTGGTATTGGTGATATTAGAGAGCTTGGAAAAGTGGGAGCAAAAACCTTTGTTTTATACCTTTTAACAACAGCTATTGCAATTGCTATGGCAATTACTATTGCTGCTAGTTTAGGTATTGGTGAGGGTGTGCATATGACTACTGATCCAGTCTTTCATGCAAAAGAAGCACCACCACTTAGCAGTGTTTTAATTAATATTATTCCTAGTAATATTATTGATGCAATGGCTAAAGGAAATATGCTTCAAATTATCTTCTTTTCTATCTTGGCTGGTATCTCTATTTTAATGGTTGGTAAAAAAGCAAAGCCAATTATTGAATTAGTTGAAATTAGTAATGAAATTA
>JAMONC010000202.1 GCA_027066725.1 Desulfobacterales bacterium | reverse complement strand
ACTCGTCCAACTTTTACCTTTCTACCTGTTCTAGAGTTTAAAATAAAATCTCCCTTAGATAAAGTACCTTGATATACCCTTATGTAAGTAAGCTGGCCATATCTTCCTTCTTCTAATTTAAATGCCAGAGCTACAAGTGGCTTATCAGGATCAGACACAAGCTCTACTGGCTCTTCGTCACGATCCATATCAAGAGCAACATTTTTGACCTCTGATGGAGCAGGTAAATAATATGTAACAGCATCTAAAAGAGGCTGTACACCTTTATTTTTATAAGCTGATCCCATAAATACAGGTGTAAGTTCCCTTGTAAGGCATCCCTTTCTTACAGCTTGTCTTATAAGCTCTTCCGTAACCTCACCCTCAAGAGCAGCTTCCATTAACTCATCAGAAAACATACTTGCTGCATCAATCAAAGCCTCTCTTGCAGCTTCTGCTTCAGATTTTAACTCTTCAGGAATTTCTTCAATTCTTACAAATTCACCATTATCACCATCAAAATATACTGCTTTCATTGTAACAAGATCGATAACACCTTTGAAATCAGCTTCAAGCCCTATAGGAATCTGCATTGCAACTGCATTATGTCCTAATTTATCTTTAAGCTGTTCAATAACCCTTTTTGGATTAGCACCACTTCTATCACATTTATTTATAAAAGCAATACATGGAACATGGTAGCGTGCCATCTGTCTATCTACTGTGATAGACTGAGACTGTACTCCACCTACAGAACAAAGTACTAAAATACCTCCATCTAAAACCCTAAGAGATCTTTCTACCTCTATGGTAAAATCAACGTGACCTGGAGTATCTATGATATTTATTTCATGGCCTCTCCATTCACAGTATGTTGCTGCAGAAGTAATTGTGATGCCACGTTCCTTTTCTAATTCCATAAAGTCCATTGTGGCACCAACACCATCTTTGCCCTTTACATCATGAATTGCATGAATTCTGTTTGTGTAATAAAGGATGCGCTCAGTTAATGTAGTTTTACCTGCATCAATGTGTGCACTAATACCAATGTTTCTTACCTTGTTTGGATCTCTTAACATAGCTACTCACCTTCTTTTATAAGAGATTTTTTATTTTTTAGTCAAAAATAGATATTCCTAGTATAAAAACCAGGCGCCCTCTTTCCTATTTGACTGTTTTTTCTTTTCGGGGATTTTTATCGACCTACTTTAAAACCAGCCTCTTAACTTTAATATCGTTAAAATCTTTACATACATAAAGTTGTAAAAGGACATAACTTCCTTGGCGTCTGGAAGAAATACAGGTGCAGATGTTTAACTGTTTAGAGCATACTTGTCAAGAGAAAAATTCATTTTATATACCCAAAATATGAAAAAAATAAAAATTTATAAAAAAACTGTTAAAATCTTAACTCAATTACTATACTTTTATTAGTTCTTACCAATCAGTAATTTTGTGTATTTTAACAAGGACTTAATAAGGAGGTTCTAAAAAATGCCTAAATATAAAATACACCCAATTGTTGTAGGAACAAAACTTTTTGATAAGGGTATGATGACCTATCAATTTGATTACGGTAAGCCCTATGCCATACCAATTTACGCATGGTATATCGAAGGGGGGGATAAAACTATTCTTGTAGATACAGGAGAAATCCATCCTATTCAATCTGAAGATAGAGAGAAAAGGATTGGTGGAAAGATATATACGTTTGAAGATGGACTTGCTAAATGGGGTCTAAAACCAGAAGACATTGATATAGTCATACATACTCACTTACATAGAGATCATTGTGAAAATGACTATAAATGTGTCAATGCAAAGTTTTATGTACATGAAAAAGAAATAAATCGTATACATAACCCGCATCCATTGGATTATAGATATGTTGAAGACTTTATATTAGAAGTTGAGGAAGCAGGACAAATCATAACATTAAATGAAGATACTGAAGTTGTGCCTGGAATAAAAATGGTACATACTCCAGCTCATACAGACGGAGGTATGAGTGTATTTATAGAAACAGAAAAAGGAACCGCAGTTATTACTGCATTTTGTGTAATCATGGAAAATATATTTCCTCCAAAAGAGATATTAGCAATGGATATGGAAGTCATTCCCCCGGGGACACATGTTAATACCTATGAAGCGTATGATACAATAAAACGAGTTAAAGAGATGGCAGATATTATAATACCTGTTCATGAACCACAATTTGCCTCTGTAGATACAATTCCTTAATAAGAAATATTGGGACAAGAAGATAAACTTCTTGTCCCAGTAATTTTACATAGAGACTTTTTTGCCTCAGTTATGATGGGATTTTTTTGTCTCAGTACGATTTAAGATATTAGATATAACATAAATTTAATAATTATATCGCATGTTAAAAAACAATATTTTTTGGTATTCTTTTTGCTTATTTCAAGCCATACTGAGATACTTTTGCATAAAACGAAAGAAGGGAGATATTACCAGGTGAAAATCCTTCAACATACAGTTTCTGACAAGATAACATTTAAAGGTATAGGCTTGCATACTGGTGCAGAGGTTAAAATAGATATTCTACCTGCTCCTGAAGATACAGGAATCTCTTTTGTAAAAAAAGAAAAAGATCAAAAATATATTATAAAAGCAACTGTTGAAAATATTGTAAGTACATTAGCTGCCACCACTATTGGAAAAAATGGAACCACTATTAGTACAGTAGAACATTTGATGGCAGCCCTTTATGGACTTGAAATAGATAATGCTATTATAGTTGTAAATGGGCCAGAAATTCCTGCCTTAGATGGAAGTGCAGGAGTTTTTGTAAAGAAGATTAAAGAAGTGGGCCTAGTACAACAGCAAAAACCTAGACATTTCATTCGAATTTTAAAAACCATTCAAATAGAAGATGGTGATAGGTATATAAGAATAGAACCTTATGATAATTTTGCTATTAATGTTGAAATACAATTTGCTCACAGTGTAATTGGGAAACAACAATATATCTGCAATAATATAACCTCTGAAGAATTTGAAAGAAATATTAGCAAAGCAAGAACTTTTGGATTCTTAAGTCAAGTAGCAGAAATGAGAAAAAATGGACTTGCTAGAGGTGGAAGTGAAAAAAATGCTATTGTGATAGGGGATAGTGGGATACTTAATAGTGAAGGATTAAGATTTAAAAATGAAATGGCAAGACATAAGGCATTAGACCTAATCGGAGATCTCGCTTTATTAGGAGGCCCCTTACTTGCCAAAATAACTGCTAGGAAAAATGGGCATGAACTTCATAGAAAGTTGATGATGAAATTAATAAATACAGACGACGCTTTTAAGATTATATCCCTAGAATCTCCCTTCCATATAGACAATGAATGGATATGGAGAGATCAGGCAGTAGCTGCCGTGGTTTAAAAAAGACTTAACTGCTTAGGAGAAGGACTTTTTGAATTATTAGAAGATTGTCCTTCTCCTTTTTTCATGTTGTTATAATTTTCATCGAAAAGGCTTATCTTACCATATACTCCATCATGCCCAGGAATGATTGTTATCATTCCCTCTCTCATCCTTCTTATTCCTTCATAAATTTTACCTGGTAATAAAAGTTTAAGCTCATCAAGTTCTTTCCATAAAAGTACATCCATTTCAGTACCAACAAGGCTTATAATTCTACTGTATTCTTTTAAAACAGTCTTAGTAATAGACTTTAATCCAAATGCCTCTGCAATGATTTCTGCCAAAGGTATTAAATGGCAATTTGGAAGGGCGTTTTTAGGCACAAAACCTTCTTCTCTATCTGCAAGGTCTTCTACCCTATGTAAAACTCCCACTGTAACAGGATTACCACAAACAGGACAAAGACCATTATGCCTTCTAGTCTCAGATGGATGCCAGCAAATCCCACAGCTTCTATGTCCATCATAGTGATATTTTCCTTCTTCTGGAAAAAACTCTATTGTTCCTAAGAAGCCATGAGAAGGATCTTTCATTGCCTTTATTATATCTTTATATGTTAGAGGGCAAGAAAGTATATTTGCTTCTCTTGCAAGCTTAGTTGGAGAATGGGCATCAGAATTAGAAATAAGTGTGTATTTATCTAGTTTTGAAAGCCTCCAATTCATCTGAGGATCTGATGAAAGCCCAGTTTCAAGTGCAAATATATGATGACTTTCTTCTTCAAAACACTCTTCTAAATCATCAAAACCAGATTTTGCTCCAAATAGAGAAAACCATGGAGTCCATACATGAGCAGGTACTGCCTCACAATCCTTAGATGCCTTTTTAATAATCTTAATAAGTTCTTTTACAGGAAATCCAAATATTGGACGTCCATCTGAAGTGATATTACCAATTGCGGCAAGCCTTGCTTGAATATCTTCTACAACTTCTATGCTAGGTGCAAAAAGTACAGTATGTATCCTTCTATTTTTACCATGTTGAGTAAATATATTTGAAACCTCTGCTGTAAGGATAAACCGTGTACCATCAGGATCATCTTTCAGTCTATAAAGTCCTGTTCCATCTGGTACAAGATCACGTTTTAGTTCTCTAAGATAACCGGGATGGGTAAAGTCACCTGTACCAAGGACCTTTATACCCTTTTCTTTGGCAACTTCGTTTAGTACCTTAACATTCATTTTGGTACTAGTTGCCCGCGAGTACTTAGAGTGGATATGAAAATCTGCTAAGTATGCCCCTTTAGGCCACTTATGAAAGGTTTGTTTAGCAGTTAATACTTGCTTTTCTGTCATAATATGAATCTATCACTAAACATTTTTCTGAGAAAGTATTTTTTTATCTCTTTCTTAAATCTTATAAGGCTTAAAGTCCTGTTGCTTCCACCTGTTTTTTTACAGCTTCAACAGATCTTGATAACAGTTCTTTTTCTTCAGATGTTAGTTCAAATTCTACTATTTTTTCTACTCCATTTTTACCAAGAACAACAGGAACGCCTAAAAATACTCCAGAGATTCCAAATTCTCCTTCAAGATATGCAGCACAAGGTAAAATCCTTTTTTCATCATTTAATATTGACTGTGCCATCTCTATTGCAGAAAGTCCTGGAGTCACAAATGCACTACCTGTTTTTAGATGTCCTACTATCTCAGCCCCTGCCTGTTGAGTACGTTTTACAATGGCATCTATTTTTTCTTTTGATAAAAGTTCAGTAATAGGAATACCACCAACAGTAGCAAGACGAACAAGAGGCAACATAAAATCTCCATGTATGCCCATAACAAGAGCTGAGACATCTTTAGGTGCAACTCCCAATTCTTTAGCAATAAAAGTACGATATCTAGCAGAATCAAGGACTCCTGCCATTCCTACAACTTTATTTTTAGGAAATCCTGAGACCTTAAAGACTGTATAGACCATAGCATCTATAGGATTAGTTATAACTATAAAACATGCATTGGGACTATTTTGTGCTGCCTTTTGAGTAACATCCTTTACTATTTGGACATTTTTCTCTAAAAGATCGTCACGGCTCATCCCGGGCTTTCTTGCAAGTCCAGCAGTTACAATTATTACATCAGAATCTTTCGTAAGGGCATAATCACTTGTTCCGATTATATTCCCACTAAAGCCACAAAGAGGAGCAGATTGGGAAAGATCAAGGGCTTTCCCTACTGCCAGCCCCTCTACAACATCTACTAAAACAATCTCTTCACATATATTTCTACTTATTGCCCACTGGGCTGCAGCACAACCTACTGCCCCTGCTCCAATTATTGTTAGTTTGCGAGATTTTGTTTCCATCTTATTTAGCTCCCAATTTGAATATATATTTTTTATTAAACTAGTTGTCTATTTCTGTTTTAGGAGTATAAAAGACACTACTCTAAGATATAAAAAAGGGCAACAGGCAAAATATTAAACTAATATAACCCAGAAAGATGTCTTATAGAAAATTTAACATAATTACAATAGATCTTGAGGCATTAAGGCATAATTTCCTCTCTCTATTAAGCCTTCTTTCTCCTAAATGTAAAGGGATTATGGCTGTTGTTAAATCCGATGCATATGGACATGGACTTATAGAGGTAAGCAGACTCTTAGTTAAGGAAGGAGCAAAATATCTCGGTATTTCTGAGGTAGAAGAAGCTGCCAAAATAAGAGAAGCCGGCATTACTACCCCCATTTTATTGCTTTCTGGTATAGCATTAGGAGCAGAAAAAGATGTCTTTTATTACGACTTAATACCAGGAGTTGGAGATATATCTAGCCTTGATGCCTTAGAAGAGACAGCAAAATTTTATAATGTTAAAAAAGATATACATGTAAAAGTAGATACGGGAATGGGAAGACTTGGATTCTCTGTAGCTGATGCAAAAAAGATATTTTTAACAAGGGATAAATGGCCTCATCTTAATTTTTCTGGACTTTATACCCATCTATCTGCATCTGATGAACCTGATGATCCTTTTACTAAGTGGCAATTAGAAAAATTTTTGAGACTTATAGATTTTTTGAAAAATAAAAAATTGCTTCCTCCTATCATACACATGGCTAATTCTGGTGGGGTAATTAATTTCCCTGAAACCCATTTTGATATAGTAAGACCAGGAGTTGCTCTATATGGTGCATATCCTGGAGAGGCATCAAAAGATAAAATTAAGTTAAAACCTGTGATGTCTTTTAAAAGTAGGATAATCTCTATACATAAAAGAGATGCAAATTCTCCTGTAAGTTATGGGCATACGTATTATACTAAAAGAATATCTAAGATTGCTGTAGTACCTGTAGGTTATGATGATGGTTATTTAAGAGCTCTATCTAATAAAGCTAAGGTACTTGTTAAAGGAAAGCTTTGTCCTGTAGTTGGTAGAATATGTATGAAGGCATTAATGGTAGATGTTACAGATATAGATGGCGTTTGCGTAAATGACGAGGTAGTATTGTTAGGTAGGCAACTAGATAATGAAATTTCTATAGAAATGCTTGCTAACTGGGCAAATACTATTAGTTATGAAATAATGTGTCTTATTGGGACTAGAAATCAAAGGATATTTAAGGGGGCATAAGGTGTTTGGAATAGGGCTTCCTGAGCTTATTTTTATATTTATCCTCGCTCTAATAGTACTTGGTCCAGAAAAATTACCAGAGGTGGCAAAGCAGCTTGCCAAACTTGTTGTCGATGTAAAAAAAGCCGCAAATGAATTCCAGAAACAACTTGAGCTTGAAGATCTTAAAGAGGATGAAAAAGAACTTTTAAAACTTACAGAAATAAATGAACAAGACTCTATAAACCCAAAGGGCTTAATAAAAGAAAATTTTCATTCTAATAATTATGCTGATAATTATGATGACGATTGGGAAAAAGAGCTTCCTAAAAGCCCTGAAGAAGCTAAGTTAAGAGCTAGTCAAGCAGAAAATCCAGCAAGAATTGATAATCACCTAGAAGAATCTATTGAAAGAGATAATATTTCTTCACAAAAAAGAACTCAGGAACTGTAGCTTGTGTCAATAGATAGACTTCCTTTTCAAGCACATCTTGAAGAGCTAAGGAAACGTTTAATTGTTTGCGTTGTTGTTTTTATTATAGCTTTTGTTGTTTGTTATATTGGTGCATCTACTATTGCAAATTTTTTGGCTCTTCCAATAAAAAGTGCTCTGCCTCCTAATACTCCTATGGTATTTACTAGAATTACAGAGGCCTTCTTTGTTTATCTAAAAATAGCTTTTTGGGCTGCTCTTATTTTGACCATGCCTGTTATATTGTATGAATTATGGGCATTTATTTCTCCAGGACTATATGAACATGAAAAACGACTAATAAAAAGATTTTTAATTGCAGGGATAGGGCTTTTTATTTTAGGAGGATGCTTTGGATATTGGGTCATTATGCCAGTAGTTTTATCTATAACCCTTGGTTATATTAGCCAAGGACTTACAGCATACCCTAGGATTGAAAGCTATCTTTTATTTGCTATTAAATGTATTTTCACATTTGGAATAGCCTTTGAACTGCCATTTTTAATGGCATTTGTTACAAGCACTGGTATTATTGAACCGGATTACTTCAAAAAAAATAGAAAGGGCTATTATATAGCCCTATTTTGTTTGGCAATCTTTCTTGCTCCGACAGATATATTTTCACAAATTTTATTATTTGGCCCAATGGCACTTTTGTACGAAATAGGAATACGTCTTGGAAGATGGATTATCCCCAAAAAGAAGAAATCTCCATCTTCTTCTAAAGATGACATAAATAACTTAACTAGTTAAAAAATATAAAATAAACATTTAAGATATTAATTAAAGTTATTAATATTTTTTTAATTACTTAATCCACTAATTATTCAAATTTTCTTTATTTAATTCCTCTTTTTGACACTCAGGACACAACCCCCAAAATACAATATTGCATCCCATTACTTTAAATCCCTTAGATTCTTCTGAACTAAGTTCTATTTGATAATCATGTTCAACATCTACAATTTTATGACACTTAGTACAAAATATATGATGATGTGGTATAGGATTAGGATCAAAACGTTTTTTATTAGGATCTATGCAAAGTTCAAGTATTTGTCCTTTGCGTCTTAGTGCATCAAGTGTATTATAAACGGTGGCAAAGGACATACTAGGAAATTGTTGAGCTACATGCTGATAAATTTCATCGGCAGAGGGATGACTGGTGTTCCCCTCAAGAAATTCTAAAATTGCTAAACGCTGAGGTGTTAATTTAAGACCAAGTTGGCGATACTTTTGAAATTTTTCTGTAGTATTCATATAGTACTCCTTATTTTTTAATAATCAAAAAATAAGAATGTTTTTTTGTCAAGAAATATTATTTTAAAAAATAGTAATTAATAACAGCCTAGGTTAAGATTGCTTAAACATAACGCTATTAATATATTTTGTCTATGGAAGATATAAAGATTTTCAACAATTATAAATATTATCCTGTGCTCTTAAACTTACAAAATAAAGATGTAATAATCATTGGAGGAGGTAAAGTTGCTGCAAGAAAACTTAAGACATTAATAACTACTGGAGCTTATATCAAAATAATCTCTCCAGAATTTTGTAAGGATATTATAGAAATATATAACCAATATCCTAATCAAATAATATTAATAAAACGCAAATATAAATATGGAGATCTCCAGGATGGTTTTCTTGTAATAGCAGCTACATGTAATGAAAAATGCCAAAATGAAATATATAAAGAAGCTAAAGAGAAAAATATACTCATAAATACGGTAAATAACCTAGCATTATGTGACTTCATTGTTCCATCAAGTATCTTTTTAGAGGATTTGATTATAAGCGTTTCAACCCAAGGCAAAACCCCTGCTGTATCAAGACTTATTAGAAAGAGACTTGAGTCACAAATTATTCCAAGTTATGTTTTACTTATTGAACTTGCAGGAGAACTTAGAGAGTATATAAAACAGAACATTTATGATGAAGAGATAAGACACAATTTATTAAAGAAATTGGCTGAACCTAAACTTATAGAGTGGATAGAAAGAAACAAATGGGATAGAATCGAATCCTGGATATACAAATTTATTGATAAGGAAAAACACTCACAATACATAGAAACATTAATAAAAAAAATAAAAGAAAGATATAAAAATTTTAATAAGAATTAATTAAGTTGATTAATTATGTTGCAATGTATCTACGTAGTTTTCTGGAGACAATGAAATGGGCATAGATAAGCTCATATTTTGGGCGGCTACTCTTTTATATTTTTTAGCAACAATTGGCTATCTTATCCAACTAGTTACTCTAAGAAAAGATGCAGAAAAAGCTGCTACTATTATATTGTTAGGCGGCTTTTCTTTACAGTCTTTATACATTGTCTTAAGATGGATTAATTTAAAACATCCACCATTTATAAATCTTCATGAAGCACTAAGTTTTTTAGCTTGGTCAATTGCAGGCACTTATCTAATTATGCAGTTTAAACATAAGCCTAAAGGGTTAGGAGCATTTGTTACACC
>JAMONC010000201.1 GCA_027066725.1 Desulfobacterales bacterium | reverse complement strand
CTATCTTATTTATGTAATATTTTTGGCCCGCCCACCAGGACTCGAACCTGGAACCTACGGATTAGAAGTCCGTTGCTCTATCCAATTGAGCTATGGGCGGGAAGCACGCCTAATATAACCAAAAGTTTTTCTACTTGCAACTATTAAAAACAACCTCTTGTCTAAATTAAAACTTCCTGGTAGATAGGACAAGCATGAAAGAGCTAAATATTTCAGATAAATTACCAAGGGTTGAAGACATAGAGTTAATAGACACTCATTGTCACTTAGACATCTCTCCCCTTGAAAGAGATGTGGATAAAGTTATAGAAAACGCCTCCTACGCCGGCGTAAAACGCATGATCACCATTGGAATTGATCTTATGAGTTCAGTGGCTGCTGTAGAGTTAGCCTCAAATTATGAACAAGTATACGCTGCAGTAGGAGTCCATCCACATGATGCATCTACTTTTAGCCCAAGACTTGCTGATGAGCTCATATCTATGGCACAAAGCCATGATAAAGTAGTTGCTTGGGGAGAAATTGGTCTAGATTATGCGAAAAATTATAGTGCAAGACCTGTTCAGCACGATGCCTTTGATGAACAGCTTGAGCTTGCTATAGAGCTTGATTTACCTGTTATAATACATGACAGAGAGGCACATGAAGACATATTTGATATACTCTCCCTTAAAAAGGGAAGAATAAGAGGGGTAATTCACTGCTTTTCAGGTAATAAAGACTGGGCTAAAAAATTTTTAGACCTTGACTTTTATCTATCATTTACAGGTGTAATAACATTTAAAAATGCATCTAACTTGCGTGAAGTGGTTAAATACTGCCCACTTGACCGTATAATGGTTGAAACTGATTCTCCATTTCTAGCGCCAGTTCCTGTTAGAGGTAAAATAAATCAACCTGCTTATGTATATTTTGTTGCTCAAAAAATAGCAGAGTTAAAAGAATGTAGTATTAAAGAGGTTGCCAAATGCACAACACAAAATGCCGAGGTCCTTTTCGGTCTTTAATGCCAATAGTACTTGCTTCTGGTTCACCTAGAAGAAAAGAATTACTATCGTCATTAGGGATAGATTTTGATATTAATCCATCTCATGCTGAAGAACTTAGCCCTACTACAGATATAGCCCCCAAGGACTATGCATTAGAAAATGCAAGACTAAAATCATTTAAGAAAAAAAATACAGTAGTTATCTCTGCAGATACTATTGTTGTATTAGAAAATCAGATAATTGGCAAACCCAAAGATGAACAAGATGCAATCCATATGCTTGGAAGACTATGTGGTCGTTGCCATCAAGTATTTACTGCCTGTGTTATAACAAAAGGCGAAAAGACTATCGAGTTTATATCTGAATCTAAAGTATGGCTAAATGCTCAGCCTTTATCTATTATAAAGGCATATATCAAAACTAAAGAGCCAATGGATAAGGCAGGAAGCTATGCAGTTCAAGGAGTAGGAGCCTTTATGGTAGAAAAAATAGAAGGCTCTTATACAAATGTTGTTGGCTTACCATTAAGTGATGTTACAGAGGTATTGTTAGAGTTGGAGGCAATAGGAATAAGATGAAACTAGAAGAAGCTAGCACAATATCTGAAAGGCTTAAGATAATAAATGAGCGTATTAAAGCAGCAAAGATACGTTCAGGTCGAAAAGATGACAATGTAAAGCTACTTGCTGTTACTAAAACCGTAGAACCTAAACGGATTATTGAGGCAGTAAATGCAGGACAAAAACTTTTTGGTGAAAACTATGTCCAAGAGGCAAAAGAAAAGATAGAAGAGATTAAGAAAGCTGGATTTGATCTAGATTGGCACTTTATAGGCCACTTACAAACCAATAAAGTTAAACATGTTATAGGGTTATTTAGCTGCATAGAGACCTTAGACAGTGTCAAATTGGCAAAAGAAATAAATAAGCATGCCAAAAAACAAGACATTTGTATGCCATGTCTTATACAGGTCAATATATCTGGAGAAGAAACCAAGTTTGGTATATCCCCTGATAAGTTAGAAGAATTTTTAGACAATATAGCCGAATTTAAAAATATAGAAATCACTGGTCTTATGACA
>JAMONC010000200.1 GCA_027066725.1 Desulfobacterales bacterium | reverse complement strand
TGTAGAGATCTTTGTACAATACTGCTCATAGATTGTTTCTATAAATTCAAAAAGCTTTTTTATGCCCTTTTTAGTCTTAGCAGAAATTGTAAGATGCATTGCATAAGGTATAAAGCTGGTCTCATCTTTAAGTTCAAAACTACGTACCTTTCTAAGCACTTTATCATCTTTTAAGAGATCCCATTTATTAAAGGCAGCAATAATTCCTTTGTCTTCTTTGCTTGCATAGCCTAAAAGCTTTTTATCCTGATCTGTAACTCCTTCTGTGGCATCCATTAATATAATTGCAATATCACAATCTTTAAGTGCATCTATTGCCTTTATAACACTAAATTTTTCAAGTTTTTTCTTAACCTTGCTCTTTCTTCTTATTCCTGCTGTATCTGTAAAGATAATGGGATACTTACATGCCCCCTCAACAAGGCTGTCAACAGCATCTCTTGTAGTACCAGCTATATCCGTAACAATCATCCTTGGCTCACCAAGTATTGCATTTATAAGAGAAGATTTCCCTACATTTGGCCTACCTATAATAGCAACCCTTATAGGCTCTAGCTTAACTTTGTCGTTATCACTTTCTTTAATATCTACCTCATCTTCTATATCTTCAACGAAGCCTGCCTCTTTCTCTTCTATAACCCCTTTCTCTCTAAGTCTTTCTATAACAAAATCCATTAAGTCATCTATGCCTATGCCATGCTCAGCAGAAATGGCAAATAATTTATCTGCACCAAGTTGATAAAACTCAGAGGCATATACATAATGCTTAGGATCATCTACCTTATTAACTACAAATACTACATCCTTACCTGAGCGTCTTAACTCCTTTGCAACATCAAAATCAAATGCTGTAAGCCCTTGTTTTGCATCTAAGAGCAAAAGCACAATATCTGCCTTTTCAATAATACGCATACTTTGTTTGTGGATAAATTCACCAATAGTATCCATATCCACAATATCAAAAAGTCCCCCTGTATCTACTACCTCAAGCTCTACTCCATCATAATCAATCACCTTACTTTTTATATCCCGTGTTACTCCAGGTGTATCATCAACAAGTGCAGATCTTGTCTTGGTAAGCCTGTTAAAAAGTGTAGATTTCCCCACATTAGGCCTGCCAGCAAGAACAACCAGTGGAATCTTTTTATCTTTATCTTTTCTCATATTCTTAGTTAACACCAAGCCTTCTTTTAATTTCATCAAGCCCTATCTTCTTAATCACTCTATCAAACCGTGCGCGTCTTTTAACAGTTTCATTAAAAATAGCAACAGCTTTTTTTAATATAAGAATGGCTTCATCATGTGTTTTAATAGTTGTAATCTCTATCCCAGCAGTTGGTCGAACTCCACCATGTCCGCCAATAAATACTTTATACCCACTTCTTACCCCAACAAAACCTAAATCAACACTATTTGCCCAAGAACAACATGCAGGGCACCCTGCTATAGCAATCTTAAATTTAGGCGCAGTTAATATCCTTGCTGTTTCTTTAAACAAAGCCTTTGATAAAGAAAAGGTATCTTGAAATGCAAGCTTACAATAAGGTGTACCAACGCATACCCTTGCTGTAGAGATATCCCTTGCCTTTCTGACAACGGCCCCAAAAGACTCTAGCTCATTAAGAACCTCTTTGGCAGTTTTAAGATCAAGGTTTAAGATCATCATCTTTTGGGCAGTTGTTGGATGAATTAAGGCCTTTTTCTCCTTTGATATTCTGGCAAAAAGCTCTAGTAATTCTGTAGATATTATTCCACCAGGAACCTCAACTGTAATGGCATAAGAGCCATCTTTTTGTATCATAATACCTTTTGGGATCTCTTGATTCATATGCTTCCCCCTTTGATTCTTACTTAATAAATTAAACCTATAATGTCTCCCAATTATTTTCTTCCATTGCCTTTATAAGAAGGTACAAGGTAGTATTAATTGGTGTAGAAATACCTAATTTTTTACCAAGCCTTACTATTGCTCCATTTATCGCATCAATCTCTGTTCTTTTCTTTTTTATTCTATCTTGAAGCATAGATGATTTATTCTCTGCTGTTTTTTTACACACATCTTCTACTAATGAAAACGC
>JAMONC010000199.1 GCA_027066725.1 Desulfobacterales bacterium | reverse complement strand
TTCTTGTAGAAAACTGCCCTGGTGCTCTTTCCCGTATTACAGGGCTATTTAGTGGAAGAGGTTTTAACATAGAAAGCCTTTGTGTAGCAGAGACTTTAGACCCAACCCTTTCTCACTTAACCCTTGTTACAACAGGGGATGAGCTAATTATTGAACAGATTATAAAGCAGCTTAATAGGCTTATTGATGTATATAAAGTAGTTGATGTAAGTGAAGGAGATTTTGTTGAAAGAGAAATGGCCCTTATAAAAGTAAAGGCTGAAAAAGAAACCAGGGCAGAGATATTGAGGATGTGTGATATTTTTAGGTGCAAAGTAGTAGACGTAAGTCCTAAAACATATACAATAGAAGTTACAGGGCCAGAGTCAAAGCTAAAGGCTGTAATAGAGCTTTTGACTCCTTTGGGTATAAAAGAGATTGCACGTACTGGTAAGATTGCAATGATTCGTGAGAAGAAAACTATTTAATTTTAAATTCTGGCAGATGAAAGGAGTTATAAAGAGATGAAGATTTACTATGATGACGATGCCTCTTTAGATATTTTAAAAGATAAGACTATAGCTGTAATTGGTTATGGTAGCCAAGGTCATGCTCATGCTCAAAATCTAAGAGATAGTGGATTAAATGTTGTAGTAGGACAAAGGCCTGGATCTCCCAACTATGATTTGGCAGTAAGTCATGGTTTTAGTCCTGTAAGCGCATTTGAGGCAGCAAAACAGGCTGATATTATTATGATTTTAGTTCCAGATCACGTACAACCTCAGCTTTATAAAGAGGCAATAGAGCCAAATCTTAAAGCAGGTAAGATGATTCTCTTTTCTCATGGTTTTAATATACATTTTGGACAGATTGTTGCTCCAAAGGATGTAGATGTTGCTATGGTAGCACCTAAAGGTCCAGGGCATTTAGTCCGTAGAGAATATGAAAGAGGAGCAGGTGTTCCATCATTAGTAGCTGTTGAGCAAGATGCAAGTGGTGAGGCACTTAAGCGCGCTCTTTCTTATGCTAAAGGTATTGGAGCAACTCGTGCAGGTGTTATAGAGACCACATTTTTAGAAGAGACAGAGACCGATCTTTTTGGAGAACAGTGTGTACTTTGTGGTGGTGTAAGTGAACTTATAAAGGCAGGATTTGAGACCTTAGTTGAGGCAGGATATCAGCCAGAGATTGCATATTTTGAATGCTGTCATGAGCTTAAACTAATAGTTGATCTTATCTATGAAGGTGGTCTTTCTCGTATGAGATATTCTATAAGTGATACTGCAGAGTATGGAGACCTTACAAGAGGAAAGAGGATTATTACAGAAGAGACCCGCCGCAATATGAAGAAGATTCTAGAAGAGATTCAATCTGGTGAGTTTGCTAGAGAATGGATGTTAGAAAATAAGGTAAACAGGCCAGTATTTAATGCCCTAAGAAGAAGAGAAAAAGAGCACCCAATGGAAGAGGTAGGAGCACGGCTCAGAAATATGATGGGTTGGCTTTCAAAGAATAAAGATTAGAAAATCCATTTTTAAGGAGAAAAAAGTTATTCTATGCTCCCAGAGCGTATTCCTGTGACCTTGGAAGGGGTGCCGTTTATTGGCTTTAGTGCCTTTTTATCCTTGGTCTTTGCACAGTTAGGTTGGGATCTTTGGGCTGTGATCACGTTGTTGATCACAGCCTTTGTCCTCTATTTTTTTAGAGATCCAGAACGTATTGTCCCTGTAGAGCCAGATCTTGTAGTATCTCCTGCAGATGGTAAGGTTATAGAGATTGTTGAGGGTAGTGAGGGTGCTCTTCAAGAAGAAGGTCCCTTATGGCGTATAAGTATCTTTATGAATCTTTTTAATTGTCATGTAAACAGGGCTCCTATAGGAGGGGAAGTTATAAAAATTTCTTATAAACCAGGTCGTTTTTTTGCAGCAGATAAGAAAAAGGCTTTGATCCAGAATGAAAAAAGCGCGATGCTAATAAGAGATGAAAAGGGAAGACTTTTAACAGTAGTTCAGGTTGCAGGTCTTGTTGCAAGAAGGATTGTTTGTAGGGCACAGGTTGGAGATATAATTAAACGTGGTGAGAGATATGGTATGATCAGATTTGG
>JAMONC010000198.1 GCA_027066725.1 Desulfobacterales bacterium | reverse complement strand
AGATTTAGCAGTATGTTTAGGCATTAAAAAAGAACTAATAGAAAAAAACATAAATAGACTTTTAGAAAAAAACATTGTCAAATATTGTCCTCATAATAATATCCCTTTTCTTTGTATCAAATAAACGAAAGATCTAATAATAAATATATGCCATATATTTTTTGTTTTATTGCTATTGCAATTTTTTCTCAATTATTATATAAAGCTATAAATATTTTTTAACTACAAAATAGACATCTAAGGAGCAGACTTATGTTAAAAGTAGGAATTATTAGATGCCACGAAACAGAAGATTATTGTCCAGGGACAGGAG
Organism: Desulfobacterales bacterium; assembly: GCA_027066725.1. Lineage (GTDB taxonomy): Bacteria > Desulfobacterota > Dissulfuribacteria > Dissulfuribacterales > JAMONC01 > JAMONC01. Next base: position 9,690 of record JAMONC010000198.1, on the reverse strand, counting down.
ATTTCAGAGTAGCTAAAAATGGAAAAGGAGCTTTTGAAGAAGTCGGTCCAGTAGAAATTGTAGGATTTGTAACCTGTGGAGGTTGTCCAGGCAAAAAAGCTGCCTTAAGGGCACAAAAAATGCTGGAAAAAGGGGCGGAAGCAATAGTTTTTGCTTCATGTATAACCAGAGGGAATCCTATAGGTTATCCATGCCCTCACTTTGAGGGAATGAAGGCTTCCGTAATAAAAAAGATCGGAAATGATGTAAAAATATTTGATTGGACCCATTAGTATCTGTATTATAGTATAAAAAGCCCTCTCATAGGGGACAGGTGGCCCTTCTCCTCAACTTCTCATTTCCCCGGCATTCCTACAAAATTACCTGTCCCCTATTCTCTTCATTTTCATTGACACAAACATTATTTATAGTTAAACAGCTATATAATTTGTTGTCTTATGACAAGATGTAATAAAAAATGAGGCTAAACATAAATGTCTCCTAAAAGTAACCATGTAGTAAGTAATAGATACAAAAATAAAGAAACTACTCACATAAAAATAGTTATTAATGTAGAACCGCCTGAACAATGTAGAATAGCCCTTGTTGAAAATGGCTCCCTAGAGGGATTTTCTTTGGAGACTCTCTCACATAGTCAAGTAAGGGGTAATATATACAAAGGTAAAATTTTAAATATTGAACCTAGCCTTCAAGCAGTATTCATTGACATAGGGCTTTCTAGAAATGCTTATCTACCTTTTGATGAAATTCATCCAGAATATTATGGATATATAGAAGACATTTCAAAGCTCCCTGAACTTCTAAAAAAAGGAGAAGAATTAATTGTTCAAGTTGTGAAAGAAGAGACTCCATTAAAAGGAGCTGCAGTTACTACATATTTATCAATTCCAAGTAGATATTTGGTATTAATGCCAGGAACTGAACACATTGGTATTTCAAGAAAGATAGAAGATGAAAATGAAAGAAAAAGATTAAAAAGTATATTAAAAGATATAGAATTACCTGGTGGAGTTGGACTAATTGCTAGAACAGCTTCTCAAAAGATTCCTAAAAGAGACATCCAAAAAGACTTAAGATACTTGTTAAGGTTATGGAAAGAACTAAAAAAAAGAGCTCGTACTCTTTCAGCTCCAGCTTTAATCTATCAAGACAGAGATATTATTATTAGATTCCTAAGAGATCATCTAACGCCAGAAATAAAAGAAATTATTGTAGATCACCACAGTAGTTATAACAAAATAAGAAATTTTTTAAGATTAATATCACAAAGACAATTACCAGAAGTAAAATACTACAAAGATTCAAAACCTATATTTGATCTATATGACCTTGAAACCCAAATAGAACAAATATTTAATCCTATTGTTCCTCTTCCATCTGGTGGATTTATTGTTATAGAACCAACCGAAGCCCTTGTCGCCATAGATGTAAATTCTGGTAAAAATATAAAAGAAAAAGACCTTGAAGAAACCGCACTTAAAACAAATATTGAAGCCACTCAAGAAATAGCTAGACAATTAAGACTCAGAGATTTAGGAGGGCTTATAGTTATAGATTTCATAGATATGAAAAGTGCTTCTCATAGAAGACAGATAATAAAACACTTAAGAACTGTATTAAAAAAAGATAAAGCAAGAACAGAAGTTGGCGGTATATCTAAGTTTGGTTTACTTGAAATGGTAAGACAAAAAATAGGGAGTCCTATCGAATTAGCAACCTTTAAACAGTGTCCCTATTGTAAAGGCCGCGGTTCTATAATATCAGCAGAAACTGAAGCTCTTGCTATATTACGCAAAATAAGAAGTATCACCACCCATATTCAATATTCTCATGAAAAAATTCTTGTACAAGCATCTCCTAATGTGGTTAATTATCTCTTAAACTTAAAACGCCATAATTTATGTGAACTAGAAAATAAAAACAGTGTTAAAATCATAATAGAAGCAGTAAGCCAGATAGAACCTGGACAACATATTGTTACAAAAATATAGATACATAGAGAGGAAAGATGGAAGGATTACCTATTGAAAACTATATACCTAATTATATAAAGGAATTAATACCTTATCCTCCAGGTAAACCTATTGAAGAACTTGAAAGGCAATATAATGTGAAAAATCCAATAAAACTCGCATCCAATGAAAACCCTTTAGGTCCATCTCCTAAAGCCATAGAAGCTATAAAATTAGCAACCAAAGACCTCAATCGTTATCCAGATGGTAGTGCATTTTACCTTAAAGAGGCCCTATCAAACAAGTATGGAATTTCTCAAGAGCAAATTGTAATAGGAAATGGTTCAGATGAACTCATTGATCTATTAATTCGATTATTTATACAACCATCTATTCAATGTATTACTAGCCATCCAAGTTTTTTAGTATACAAGAAGAGGGTTCAATCAGTAGGCGGAGAAAACATAATTGTACCATTAAAAAATTTTCGTCATGACTTAGTTACTATCAGTAAATCCGTTACTGATAAGACAAGATTAATATTTTTAGACAATCCTAACAATCCTACTGGAAGCACAATCTCACAAAAAGATTTTTCTCAGTTCTTAAATGACCTTCCTGAAGATGTATTGGTTATTCTAGATGAAGCATATATGGAATTTTGTAGAGATCACGATACTCCTAGAGGATTAGAATATCTAGGGAAAGACAGCAGAATAATTACTCTCAGAACCTTTTCAAAAGCATATGGACTTGCAGGATTAAGACTTGGATATGGTATAATGCATCCTAATATCGCCTCATATATTGAGCGCATACGGCAACCATTCAACGTGAATACCTTAGCTCAAAAAGCAGCTATAGCTGCCCTTAATGATACTTCCCACCTTGAAAAAACTCTCCAACTAACATGGGAAGGAATTAACTATTTATCAAAGCAATTAAAAAAGCTCGGTTGCAAGGTATATCCTACAAATACAAACTTTTTATTAATTGACATATCCTTAGACGCTCAAACTGTATATGAAGAAATGCTTAAAAAAGGAGTCATTATAAGATCTATGTCCTCTTATGGCTTCACTAATTTTATAAGAGTAACAATAGGAACAGAAGATGAAAATAAAAAATTTATAAGTTGCTTTAAAGATGTATTAAAAAAATTAAAAAAATAAATTGTAAAAAATCTCTTCTGTCTTGCCGAGATAATATAGCGAAATAACAAAAATTTAAGTTTATTCTTAAATTCCAGTTGACATACGATTGAAATTTGTAGAAACTAAAAATTAGGATATAAATTGTTTTATATTTTATAGTTTTGTTTTTTTATTTTTTATAATTTTTTCAAGTTCTTAAATGGGGAGAGGTAATCATGGCAAGACCAAAAAAATGGCGTTTAGTCAGTAAGGAACCTAAAGTTACCTTTTTTAAACCACATGGTGTCCAAGAAAAAACAGAAGTAGTACTACCTGTAGATGGATTTGAAGCACTAAGACTAACGGATGTAGAAGGTCTAGAACAGGATGCAGCAGCAAAATTGATGGGTATATCAAGGCAAACATACGGAAGAATTTTAGCACATGCCAGACGCCTGGTTGCTCAAGCCTTGGTATTTGGTAAACCTCTACGCATAAAGGGGGGGCAATACAAACTTATTGGTGAATAGCCTATTTAAAAATTACCAACTTTCAATTTTAAAAATAAAAGTAGATACTTATTAAAACTGACACTTAAGTTTAATTAAGTAAGTATTTTTATTTTTTGATTTTAAACAAAAATCCCAAAAAGCCATGCAGGATATCCCTTGTATTGTTTTATCATAGTCTTGTTCTGATTGAGATATAGTTTTTATTGGGAACATCCAAAAATTAGCCGGGGTATCTAACTCAATAAAAAGATTGTTGCCTATTCCATAGTCCTTTATTAAAAGTCTACTACCATATGCCTCCCAGGCATGAAGAGAAGGTCGTTCTATATCATCTAAAAATAGTCTTCCTTTTCCATTTACTAAATAACCAGGGAAAAGATTCCACTCTATACCAAAAAAACATCCTTCAATATCCCTATCTTCTAAGTTTCTAATTTCATACAATACTTCTGCTATATGTCCTTGCTCTTTAAATCTAAATTCTTTCTTTAGCTCCAAAGAATATGGGATAGTATTAATTGGATAAATCCCTCCTTTTCTTATAAATTGTATTATTAGATTATCAGAATCTAATTTATATTTAAAAGGTTGGTTAGCAAAATCTCCTATCTCTTTAAAATTACATTGTTGATAATCGGACAATGTAGCAGTCTTGTCAAAAAAATGCTCAATAAAACAATCCCTTTTGTACCAATCATATGATAAGTCAGTAATAAGACTAGGGTCTACCTTCTTATCTATTTCATGAATACTAAAACTATGTCCTTCTTTGTCTTGCTTCTCAGGATTAGATTCTTTATGAATTTTTTCTTTTATCTCTTCATGATAAAATTCAGGTCTTCTTGTAAGTACGTTTTGATAATTATGTCTTTTTATGGGCAAAGATAGCTCTATTAGTTTTCCAGTGTAACTATTAAATACCCAAACTATTTCTTTTGAAGCAAAAATAATCTCTTCTTTACCATCAAGATCAATATCCAATATCTCACAAGAAAATTCCGAGGCTCTTGTGATTGATTCTGCTCCTAACAAAAAACTCCAAATAGCGTTTCTTAAGTGAGGAAGATAAAGTCCACCAAATATCCCATGCCAATAGGCGTCATTACATTGAGCAGCCAATACAAATTCTCTTGCCTGTTTATCATAGAATCTACGAGTCTTTTCACTGAGGTCTTTTACACGTTTATGCATATAATTAGATTCAGGATATTTTACAAAAAAATTCTTCCAATGCCCTCCTCTTAAATAAGGAGTAAAATCAGATAACTTCTTATCCAAAATATAATCTCTTAATTTCTTAAATTTTAAAGAAGCTTCATAAGGAAGGCTCCACTGTTCCATTTCTTCATAAGACGCTGTAGGTAAATAACAAATCCCCCTCGCAGGAATATCTTTTAATATTTCTTTAAAAAGAGTAAATTTTACTAGATTCTCTTGCCATGTTTCCGCTTTTTTTAAAAAATTAATAAGCCAGTTATCTTCATATACCCATTTATATGTCCCAGGCCATGCACCAAACTTTTCTCCATCATCAAAATATATTGCTATATCCCCTTTATTTTTAATCTCCATTAAGTATTCTGCTAGTCTGTCAGGTTCTCTAAAAGGAATAAGATATCTTAATTGTTCATCTATGGGGAAAATAGAAACTACTTTACCATTGGATTCTGTTAAATAATAACTATATAAATCCTCTTTTTTAAAACCACTTACTATAAAATGTCTATCATCTACAACAACATATCTTATTCCACAATCAACAATATCTTCTACTATATGTTGTTCCCATACCCTTTCTGTTAACCACAATCCTTGAGGTGTTTGTCCAAACAATTCTTTTATAGTATTTAACAAGATACTTATTTGTTCTATCCTATCTTCTTTATCCCATATAGCTAAAATAGGTTCATAAAAGCCTCCACCAAAAAGCTCAATCTGATTTCTATCGCATAGCTCTGCTATTAAATCTATAATTTTAGTATCATGATCTTTCCACCAGTTAAGCAGTGGCCCACTAATATGCAAAGAAAACTTAAAAAACGGATAATTTCTAGCTATCTTTAAAAAAGGTGAATAACAACTTTTAGTAAGCTTTTCTATCACAGAATCAAAATTACCAACGGGCTGATGATTATGAAGGCCAAACAAAAATGGTATGGATCCCATATTAACCTCTTAGAATAAACATTTTATTAATCAAGCCGTTATCAATCATTTTAGAAAAAGTCAATATAAAAATTAAGAGAAAGCTATAGTTTTTAGTTTTATTTATAGCTTTTAGTTAAAAAAAATTCTAACCGATAAGAAAATAAAACTGTAAGAAATATGTGCGAGGGAAAAAACTAAAATGACGAAAATCGAAATTAGTAAAGGAGAATGGAAAGTTACTAACGATCCAGATGTAAGTTTATGTGCCAACTGTCTTGGAAGTGCAATTGCAATAGCCGTAATTGATATGAATAAAAAGTGTATAGGACTTTTAGTATCTCCCTTTCTAAAACAATCTCTTATCGAGTCTGAACTTTCAGAAGAAGACTCTTTTTATGCTATAGATATAGGCCTAAAAAAAATGTTTAAAGAATTAATGAACTTTGGATGTAAAAAAGAACAACTAAAAATATACTTAATTGGAGGCGCACAATTTTTAAAAGCTCCTAACATACTATCAGTAGGTAGCAACTTATATAACGCTGTAAAAAAAATACTTGAAAAAAATAAACTATCAATTGTTGGAGAAATGGTTGGAGGGCCAGTAAACAGAAGTCTCACCTTTAATATATCTGGAGATTTAGTTGTAAAATCTGCCCTTTCTCAGGAGGTTGCCTTGTGAATAAAGTAGCTTGTCATCAAATAGATACTACATTAGAGCAAATATTTGATACGTTAACAGAGGTCCCGACATTTCCAAAAGTTGTTCAAAAGGCTTTAAAATTACTAGATGATCCCAATACTACAATAAAAGAATTAGAAGATGTTTTAAGATATGATCCTGCAATCACTGCTAATATACTAAAATTAACCAATTCTGCACATTTTGCTTTACCTCAGCAAGTAACTAATTTAGAAACTGCTCTTGCCTTATTAGGACAAAACCAATTAAGAAAAATCTTAGTTGCCAGTGCTACCATGACCTATTTCAAAAAACCCTTACCGGGTTATGGATTAAGTGCCATAGATATCTGGACACATTCAATAGGATGTGCGATAACAGGAGAGTTATTAGCTCGTTATCTATCATTCCCAGATTCTTCTACGTTATTTACAGTTGGTATACTACACGATATTGGAAAGGTCATATTAAATTTATATGTGTGGAGTGAATTAGACAAAATACAAAAAATTGCATTAGAACAGAATATTACATTTATGGAGGCAGAATGGCAAGTATTGGGGACAGACCATGCTGTTATTGGCTCAACGTTATTAAAACACTGGCAATTCCCTGCTTTATTATACAGAGCAGTTAGAAACCATCATGATCCGGATTTATATGTTCAAGATGATATTTCAGCTATTTTAGCATTAGCCAATATTATATGTGCCATCTTAGGAATAGGAGTAGGTTTTGACTCTTATAGATATATAATAAGTGAAGATCTACTTGATAAATTTAATATCGATAATAAAACCTTTAACTTATTTTTAATAAAAACTATTAAAGAAATGAAAAAAGTTAAGGACATACTCTCTATTGTTTCAGAATAATCCTATCATATCTCATTTCTTTTTTTAAATCTTGACACCTATAGTAGATATAAATATTTTTTGGGGTAGTAATACTTGATTCAGAATGTTACCATGAAAGTCTTGTATTTTACTAATAAACATAAAAAAATTTTGATAGATGCAGCTATTATTGCAGAAGAAGTAGTAAGTAACTACTTTAGATTTTCCAGTAAAGAATGGAAAAAAATGCCATATGATATAAAAACTACAGAGGAATTAAATAAAGAAGAGATGATACCTGAAGAGGTATTTGCTCAGGTATTATTTTATACTATTTCGTGGGAAAAAAAGAGAAGAGGAAGTGACTGTTATCAATTTTATAGAATATGCTTAAACGATCATCTGATTTTAAATGAAATGAAAAAACAAATGATCCTTTTATTACCATTTTTAGTTTATATATTAACTCATGAATTAGTTCATATAGTTAGATTTAGTAAATTTTATCACTTACCTCATATAACCAAAAATAAAGAGCTAGAGGAAAAAAAGGTGTGCAAAATAACATTTGATATTTTATCCTCTTTAAAATTAAATGGCATAAAAGAGATTATTAAGCTTTTTACGCCAAAAGATTTTTTAATAAAAGAGAATTATCTGAAAGTTAATAATCTAAATAATTGGCAAAAATATGAAATAGAATCTGGTTACTTAGGGCAAAGGAGGTTTAATCATGCCGATCTATGAATATGAATGCGAAAAATGTGGTAGAATTATAGAAAGCTGGCAAAAAATTAATGATCCACCACTAACTACTTGTGAACACTGTGGAGGACGCCTACATAAATTAATTTCTATGTCTACCTTTCATTTAAAAGGCACTGGATGGTATGTTACAGATTACGGTGGACGTAAGCAATCTCAAGCAGATAAAAAAGAGACTTCACCAGAGAAAAAATCTTCATCTACCAACACTGATAGCAAAAAATAAAAAAATAGTATATCTGCTTATTAAAAGGGGGGAGTTATTCCCCCTTTTTTATTATTTTCTTAATGTCCCATAAGTCTTACAACACAAAATTAGATATCTAAAATTAAACATCTCTTCTTTAAAAAACGATATCTTTTATAGAATAAAAAAATAATAATTTTTAAATAAAATATTAAATGGCTTTTCAAAAGGATAAAAAAATAATCACAGGCTTGATATCTTTAATGAGGAGAAAAGAAATTGTGTCTAAACTAAAGCTCCTGCCTCCTCTTCCTGCTGTTGTACATGAAGTATTATCAATCCTTTCACAAGATCCAGACTCTATTATTAGACTCGAACAGACAATCAGACATGATCCAGTTTTGACCTCTCAACTTCTAAAACTAGCTAATTCTCCAGCATTTTTCCCTAGAACACATATCGATACAGTACATAGAGCTATTGTATATCTAGGATTTCAAGAAGTAAAAAATTTATGCTTAGGGCTTGCTATATTCGGTGTATTTAAAAAAATTAAAAGTGCAGATGGCTTTGATGAACACAGCTTTTGGACTCACTCCATGGCAACAGCAATAATGAGCAGATTATTAGCACTAGAAGCAGGAGAAAAAGAACCTGAAATTTTTTTTACAGCTGGATTATTACATGATCTAGGAAGACTCGCACTAAATGTTTGTTTCCCTGCTCAGTTGACAGCAATTATTGCCCTTGCAAAAGACTCTGAATGGCCTGTTATTGAGGCAGAAAAATACTTTGGATTACCACATACAGTAATTGGAGGATGGCTTGCAAGATCATGGAGACTACCTTCTATATATATAAAGGTTATTACTACTCATCATCTAAGTCCTAGACATCCGAAGTGGAACAAAATTAGTGGGATAGTACAACTAGCAGATTACATGTCTCATAAAACAGGTATGGGATTTTTAAATCCTCCAAAAATTAATTTAGATATTCTTTGCTATAAATTATCTATTAGTAAAGAATCCGTAGAGGACCTTATAGAACAAATAGGATTTATGGATGATATAGCACAAACTGTAGATGGAATAATAAGCACCATAATTAGTTAAAACCCCCCCTTTTTTATACTAATAAGCATAAATTTCTTACATATAATCCAAGGATTGACAAAGAGGAATTACTATGTTACTCAGAAAAGTTGATATTTCTGAAATAAGGAGATTTTCCCACTAAAATTCAATATAAGGGAGAGGGGGAGATGAAAAAGATCTTATTCATCTGGTTTATTCTTTCGGGACTTCTCATATATCTAATATGTCCTCATAATAATTACGTAGAAGCGCAAAAATTTAACAAGAAAAAATTATATGCAAAGATTAGGACTCTCCTAATCCCTTTTATCGAAAATAAAGGCCAATTAGATAAACAAATTCTTTACTATGCCAAAACTTTTGCTGGAACGGCCTTCA
>JAMONC010000197.1 GCA_027066725.1 Desulfobacterales bacterium | reverse complement strand
AACTGTTCCTCTACTTCTTCATCACTTACTGTAACTTCAGGCTCCTCTATCTCTATACCTTTATACTCAGGAAGTTCAAACTCTGGCCATATATCGACAATTGCACTATAAGTGAAAGGACTCCCATCAGAAACCTCTGATAACTCTTTTATTTCAGGAGCTAAAATTAAAGAAAGATCAGCCTCCTTAAGGGCATCAGGAAGGCTCTCCTTTATAAGAGACTCTGCTACTTGGGCATTTATCCTATCTGAATACATCCTTTCAAGTACAGAACGAGGGGTTTTCCCTTTTCTAAAGCCTCTTACAGTAACTTGTTTACTAAGTAATTTGTAGGCATCTGCCAATTCTTTTGAGACCTTTTCTGGTGAAATTTCTACCTTTAGCTCTTTTTGTACTGGTCCTAAATCTTCAACTGTAACCTTCATTCATCCTCACCTTTCTATGTTTTAAATTTTTTTATTTTTCTTAACTACTAATTTACTCCATTAAGGATCTGTCCTCACAAATTAAAATAAAAAATGATAGGTAAAAATGGAGGGACCTCCAGATGAATCATAAATTTGGTGCGAGAGGCGAGAGTCGAACTCGCACGGGTTAAACCCACTGGATCCTAAGTCCAGCGCGTCTACCAGTTCCGCCACTCTCGCACGTATAACTAATATTTTTATATTAAATCTTACTGTTATCACCTAAGCTAAAATAAAAACAGTTTTGACAATAAACTGCATCGGCTAATCTAATAAAACCTTGCCTGTTAGTCAAGAAGACTTGTAAATGAAATATATTATTGACCCTATTTTCTTTTATTCATATAAAAATCAGAGCTATCTATTGCATATTATCAATTTTAAGGTTTTATTTCAGTGCCTTAAAAAATAAGATATAAAAATGGAGGAAGATATGGAACGTACACTTTCTATTATTAAACCAGATGGTGTAGCAAGAGGATTAATTGGAGAGGTAATAAAACGCTTTGAAAAAGAAGGAATCAAAATAGTAGCAATGAAGATGCTACAGATGAGTAAAAAAGAGGCTGAAGGCTTTTATGAAGTACATAAGGATAAACCCTTTTTTGATAGCTTAACAACGTTTATGTCTTCAGGGCCTATTGTGGTTATGGTACTTGAGGGTGAAAATGTAATACAAAAAAATCGTGATCTTATGGGAGCTACAAACTATAAAGAGGCTGCTCCTGGTACAATTAGGGCGGATTTTGCTACAGATATTGAAAAAAATGTTGTGCACGGATCTGACTCTCCAGAAAATGCACAAAAAGAAATAGCCTATTTTTTTAGCAAACTGGATATATGTGAAAGATAAAAAGATTTTGCCTTGGAACTTAAACTAATCTCTTACATAAAAGAAAAAGTCCATTCCTCTTATATTGATAAAGACCTGGTCCATGGAATCGGAGATGACTGTGCGGTTATAAATGCACAAAAAGAAAAGCTACTTATAACAACAGATTCCATGGTCCAGGACATACACTTTAGACTTAACTGGTGTTCGGCCTCATTATTGGGTAAAAAGGCTGCAAGCACAAGCATAAGTGATATAGCAGCAATGGGAGGAGTGCCTAGATGGGCACTTTTAAATCTTTCTATACCAAGGGGTATTTCAAGTAAGTTTTTATATGAGCTTATAGATGGTTTTATAAATAGGTTAAATCAATATAATATTACATTAATTGGTGGGGATGTTACCGCTTCTTCCTGTGCCTTAGTAATTACAGTAACAATTATTGGTACTAGCTTAAATAATCACTATATATTAAGAAAAAAAAGATTTTACAAAGGTGATCTTATATTTTGCTCAGGTTATTTAGGCGAAGCAGCAGCAGGACTTTTAATCCTTGAAAATAAAGATCCAAAGCTAAAAAAAGCATTAAAAAGATTGCCTAAAAAATACAAGAATAGACTCATTAATGCATTTCTTGATCCAACTCCTTTAATTGATTTAGGATTAGGTATTTCTTCACAAAAAATAGAATGTGCCTTAATTGATGTATCAGATGGTATTGCTACAGAACTCTCCCATATATTAGACGGATCAGGTTTTTGTGCTAAGATATATCTTAATAAATTACCTATCTCGAG
>JAMONC010000196.1 GCA_027066725.1 Desulfobacterales bacterium | reverse complement strand
CAAAATACATTATGTGTAGCAGCAACTTCTTATGCTTTAGGTATAGACCCCATTGCAATACTTAGTGCTCTTAGTATGGCAGAAAACTTACCTGGCAGGCTTGAATTACATAGGCCAACAGATAGGTTAACTATAATTGATGATACATATAATGCTAATCCTGCTTCTATGTCGGCATCTTTAAACGCACTTGCTAGATGGTCTTTAGGACTAAAAGTGGCTGTATTGGGAGATATGCTTGAGCTTGGTAAAGATGAAATATCTCTTCATGAACAAGTTGGCAGAGAAGTTGCAGAATTAGGGATTGACTTTTTAATAACAGTAGGAAGACGTTCTAAATATATTGCTTTAGGGGCTAAAGAAGCAGGATTTTCTTCTAACAATATTATTTATTATAAGGAAGTTTATCAATTATTAGATGAATTAAAAGATATATTAAATAGATTAGCTATTAATAAAGAACATATTGCAATTTTAGTTAAAGCATCAAGAAGATTAAGATTAGAAAGGATAGTTGAGAAGCTTCTATATTTAGCTTCTTAATTTGTGTGTTTATGTTATATTATCTTTTATATCCATTACATAATATTTGGATAGGTTTTAATGTTTTTAGATATATAACTTTTAGAACTATCTATGCAAGTGTTACTTGTTTAATAATAGTTTTATTCTTTGGTAAAAGATATATTAATTGGATGAGGACTTTACATATTGGACAAATTATAAGAGAAGACGGACCTAAAAGACATTATCAAAAAGCAGGTACTCCCAGTATGGGTGGGGGATTAATGTTAGCAGCAATAGCTATTTCTACAATACTTTGGGCAAGATTAAATAATTTTTATATATGGATAGTACTTTTTATAACTATTTCTTATGGCCTTATTGGGCTTATAGATGATATTAAAAAAGTTCGTTATAAGAATAGTAAAGGACTTAGTGCAAAAGCTAAACTCTTTCTTCAGACATTAGTAGTACTTCTCGCTACAATGGCATTTATATATCATGGTGGTTATGACACACATTTGTCTATACCATTTTTTAAACGTATACATCCAGATTTGCATTGGTTTTATATAATTTTAGCTTTATTTGTTATAGTTGGTTCATCAAATGCTGTAAATTTAACGGATGGATTAGACGGTTTGGCTATAGGGCCTTTTATTATAGTAGCTAGTGTTTATACAATCTTTACCTATTTAGCTGGAAACGCTGTACTGTCTTCTTATTTACAAATACCGTATGTAGCTGGTGTAGGTGAACTTGCTATATTTTGTGGGTCACTAGTTGGAGCTGGATTAGGTTTTCTATGGTATAATGCATATCCAGCAGAAATATTTATGGGAGATGTTGGCTCTCTTTCTTTAGGTGGGGCACTTGGTTCTGTAGCTGTTTTGGCAAAACAAGAGATACTTTTAGCAATTGCTGGTGGAGTTTTTGTTGTAGAGGCACTGTCTGTAATTTTACAAGTTAGTTATTTTAAATGGACAAAAGGGAAGAGGATATTTAGGATGTCTCCTTTACATCATCATTTTGAGTTAAAAGGTATACCAGAGCCTAAGATAATAGTTAGATTTTGGATTGTTTCAATTATACTTGGACTTGTTGCATTAAGTACCCTTAAGCTGAGGTAATTTGTAATGAATTTTAAAGGACTAAAAGTAGCAATAATAGGAGCAGGAATTTCTGGAGTAGGTGCTGCACGGCTTCTTTTAGACCTTGGCTCTAGGGTTTCTATATTTGATACAAAAGATTTTGATCAACTCTGTGAAAAAAGTAAGGAATTTTTAAGGGATCATAGTCACATTAAATATGTGTTAGGTAAACAGCAAGTCATTGAGGACTTTATAGACCAAGATCTAGTAGTTATAAGTCCTGCAGTACCATATAATAGCAATCTTATATCAAGTATTAGATCACTAGGTATACCAGTTATAGGAGAACTCTCTTTAGCTTGTTCTTTATGGAAAGGGAATATAATAGCAGTAACCGGTACAAACGGGAAAAGTACCACTGCGACTTTAATCTCTGCAATTCTTAATAAAGCTAACATACCACATGTGTTGGCAGGCAATATTGGAGTATCTTTTTGTGATTTTGTTTTAGAGGGTGAGAATGATATAGTTGCAGTTTTAGAGGTAAGTAGTTTCCAGCTTGAGGCGGTGGACATAAAAAGAGGTTTTTATATAAAGCCTAAGATAGGAATATGGCTTAATCTTGCACCAGATCATATAGATAGGCATCCAAGTTTAGAGGAATATGGAAAAATAAAAGGAAGACTTTTTAAAGAACAGGATGAAAGGGATTGGGCTATATTAAATGCTAATGATAAATATGTGGTTGATTTAACAAAAGATATTAAAAGTAAAAAGCTTTATTTTGACAGCCTTAATCCCAAGGGATCTAAAGAACTTTATCTAATAGATGATAACCATATAGCTATAAATATTCCAGATTGTAAAAATCTCATCATCGATCTTTCTAATTGGCATCTTCTTGGTCGCCATAATATTGAGAATCTAATGGCTGCTGTTGGGTCTAGCATTATTATTGGTGCTGATTGCGAGGCAGTTAATGAAGCTATTAAAGATTTTAAACCTCTTAGTCACAGGATTACATTTATAGGAGAAAAAAATAAAGTTAAATTTATTGATGATTCAAAGGCTACTAATGTAGCAGCTGCCTTAACAGCAATAAATGCAGTAAATGGTTCTAATAAAAGAAATATCGTTCTTATTGCAGGAGGACTTGGAAAGGGAGAGGATTATTCCCCTCTTTTAAATGTAGTAGATAAGTTGAAGGCTGTGATTCTTTTGGGAGAAGAACGTCTTAACATGGCAAAGATATTTAGTAACTTAACCAATGTAAATATTGTACTTTTACCAGAAGATCTTTCAAATGAAGAATGTAACCTACTTGAGGTTGGAAATTACTCTAAAAAAATTATGGAATTTGCAGTTAAAAAGGCTTTTTACCTAAGTGAAGAAGGAGATGTAATTCTCCTCTCACCTTGTTGTGCAAGTTTTGATCTTTTTGGTAGTTATGCTGAACGAGGAGACGTTTTTAAGCAAGCAGTAAATGCTTTAATTTTCTCTAACTAAGGTAAAGAGTATGGAAGAGTGTGCTGTGATACTTAGAAAGGCCTGTTCAAAACCACAGGAATTAAAATTGGTTGTAGCTGGCGGAGGTACAGGTGGGCATTGTAATCCAGCCGTTGCTATAATTGAAGAATTAAAATCAATTTATCCAGTGAGGGTTCTTTGGATTGGTACTGGAAGAGATGCTGAGTTAAGAGCAATAAAAGATATTGGGTGTGATCATCAAGTGTTACAAGTGTTACCAATACAAGGGGTAGGACTCTTTAAAAAGTTATATGCATTTTTTACTTTACCAGAACCTATTTTCAGGGCTGCTACATATCTTTTAAAATTTAAACCAGATATTGTTCTTGGGGTAGGAAGTTATGTATCAGGGCCTGTGATAGTAGCAGCGTGGTTGTTAAATATCCCTTGTGCGATACAGGAACAAAACGTGGTACCAGGTACTGCTAATAAACTTTCAGCTAAATTTGCTAGAAAGATATTTGTTACCTTTGAAGACACTATTAAATATTTTCCGTCCCATAAATGTATAGTTACAGGAAATCCAATAAGGAAAAGGCTTTTAAACATACGTTCGAGTATATTTAGACATTTTAATGATCCTCCTGTCTTACTTATTGTAGGTGGAAGTCAAGGTTCAAGAGAGGTCAACAAAAAAGGTGCTCAAGCAGTTGTTGATTTGTGGGAACAAGGTCTTCATGTAAAGGTAATTCATCAGACGGGCAGTAGTGACTATGACTTTGTGATGGAATCATATAAAAAGGCGGTGTCTAAGGGTTTTGCTGAAGAGGATATGTTTGAGGTTTATCCATATATCCATAAAATGGAAAATGTTTATTCAAGGGCAGACCTTGTACTTTGTAGGGCTGGAGCTTCTACTATAGCGGAACTTACTGCTATTGGGCTTCCTTCTATTCTTATTCCTTTTCCTCATGCAGCAGAAAGACATCAAGAACTAAATGCCGAATTATTAGTTAAAAAGGGTGCTGCTATTATGACAGATTCAGGACCTCTTAAACTCTCAAATTTAATAAAAGATATAATATTTGATCCTAATAAACTTAAGACTATGGCACAAGCAGCACTAGAGCTTGGGAAAAGAGATGCTGCACGACAAATTGCTCTTCAACTTTTAGAAATGGGGAGGAAGGGTGAAGTTACGGTCTGAGGTCTTAAACTTATTGTTAGAAATTTCTAAGAAAGAGGCGGTAAAAACTATGTATAAAACTCAACACATACATCTAATAGGTATTGGTGGTATAGGAATGAGTGGTCTTGCCAGGATACTTCATGTCCTTGGCAATAAAGTTAGTGGTTCAGATATACAATCAAGCGATACTACAGATGAACTCTCAAGGATGGGCATAAAAGTATTTATTGGACATAGTAAAAATAATATCCCAGATAATGTTCAGTTAGTTGTTGTATCGTCAGCAATAAGAAGTGATAATCCTGAGATCATATATGCGCGTAGCAAGAATATTCCAGTTATAAAAAGGGCAGAGATGCTCTCTGATCTAATGCGTTTAAAAAAATACTGCATTGCAGTCTCTGGAGCCCATGGTAAGACCACTACTACCTCTTTAGTATACTCAGTGTTAAAGGCAGCACAGCTTGATCCTTCAGTAATTATTGGTGGAAAGGTAAATGGTTACAACACAAATGCCTATTGGGGACAAGGGGAGTTTTTAGTTGCAGAGGCAGATGAAAGTGATGGTAGTTTTTTACGTCTATTCCCAACCGTAGTTGTTGCTACCAATATAGATAAGGAGCACCTTGATCACTATAGAGATATTTCAGAAATCAAAGAGGCTTTTAGGAGTTTTATAGAACTAATCCCTTTTTATGGAAGAGCTGTTATCTGTGGTGAGGATAAAAATTTATTAGAGATTATAAAAGGACTAGGTAAAAATATCTTACTTTACGGATTCAATAGGGATTTTGATATATCCGCAGATATAAAACCAAACAAAGATATTAAAATTGGGACAAGGTTTGAGGTCTTTTTAAAGGGAAGTTCACTGGGTGAAGTGACTCTAAATCTACCAGGCAAGCACAATGTATTAAATGCCTTAGCGGCAATAGGGGTTGGACTTGAAGTAGGTATTTCGTTTGAAGATATAAAGAAAGGACTAAAAAGTGCTAAGGGAGTAGATAGGCGCTTTTGTATATCCCATCTTAAAAACGGAGCAATATTAGTAGATGATTACGCACATCATCCTACTGAGATTAAAGCCACAATAAAGACAGCCAGGGAGTGCTGGCCAGATAAACGTTTAGTTGTAGCTTTTGAACCCCATAGATATAGTCGTACTAAGGCATTAAAGGACGAATTTTGTAAGTGCTTTTCTGGGGTAAATAAACTTTTAATTACAGATATATATCCTGCTAGTGAAGAGCCTATAGAGGGTGTGGATGCTAGAGTACTGGCTAAAGCCATAGAGCTTCATTCTAAAAATGGCTTAAAGATTAAATACATAGAACGAGACGGTTTGATTGAGGAGATTGAAAGACTTTTGACCCCTAATGATGTTCTTTTAACTCTTGGAGCTGGTAGTATGGGGAAAATTAGTAAGGAATTAAGAAAATCTTTAGGGGTAAAATAATAAAAATGTCCTTAAAAAAAAGACATAAAAAGGTGAAAATAGATTACTTATCAGCAATTAAGAAGGATGTTTCCCATATAGAAGAACTTAAGGTTAAAGAAGATATAGCTATAAGAAATCTTACTACTTTTAAGATTGGTGGCAATTGTCGACTTTTTTTAGAACCCTTAACTTATAGAGCTTTAAGGCAGGTTAAGAACTATTTAGATACAAATTATATAAACTATTACGTTCTTGGAGCTGGCAGTAATATTTTGGCTCCAGATAAAGGTGTAGATTGTATCTTAAGTCTCAGATCTTTAAATCTTTTTTCTGTAGAAAGGAATACATCTTTAGAAAATAATGAAATAATTTTAAGACTTGGAGCAGGTTTTTCCCTAAAGCGTTTAATAAGTTGGTGTATAAGAAATGGTTTTTCAGGGCTTGAGTCATTAGTTGCTATTCCAGCAAGCGTTGGTGGTGCTGTACGTATGAATGCTGGGATAAAAGAAAGAAGCATTTTAGATGCACTGACTAGGATATTAGTCCTTAAAAATAGAGAACTTATTTGGATCGATAAAGATCATTTTTCGCCAAAGTATCGTGATCTTGGATTAAGAGATAATGAAATTATATGTGCTTGTGAATTTAAACTACAAAAAACTGACATAAAGTCTTTAAGAGATAGGTTACTTAAAACAATTAACCATAGACTAGAAACACAGCCAATAGGAGCTAAAAGTGCTGGATGTATATTTAAAAATCCAGAAGGAGACTATGCTGGAAGACTTATAGAGCTTTGTGGACTAAAGGGGAAGCAAATAGGGGATGCTAAGGTTAGTGAGAAACATGCCAACTTTATCATCAATCTAGGTAATGCAAAACAAGGTGAGGTCTTAGAACTCATCAATATTATTAGATCTAGAGTGAAAGATGAATTTTTTAAAGAACTTTCTTTAGAGATAAAGATTTGGGAGTCTAGGGTAGGTGAGTATTAAGACACCAAGAAGAAAACCAAAACATAACAGTAATAATCTTATTCGATATGGACTTAAACTTTTTGTCCTAATAGGATTTTTAGGTCTTATTTTAGGAATATTTGGGGGGGCTTGGTATTATGCGTCTCATTGTTCGTGGTTTTGCCTTAGGAGTATAGAAGTAAGAGGTGAAAAACACTTAAATATCAAAGAGATAATTAAACTTAGTAAACTTAAACTTTTTAAAGATAATCTCCTAAGAATTGATGCTTCAGAAGTTTCTAAACGTATTTTAAGAAATCCATGGATAAAAGAGGCAAAAGTAGAAAAAGACTTCCCTGACAAAATTATTATTACTATAAAAGAGAGAACCCCTATAGCTTTGTTAAATCTTAAGGGAAACTATTTTCTTATTGACATAAAAGGAGTTTTAATAGCTAAGGTATCTCCATCATCATATAAACATCTTCCTATCTTATCTATTAAAGTAAAAGAGCCAATTAGTGGCAGTTCTATAGCTAGTATAGCTAGTTCTGGACTTAAATTTTTAGAACTTTCTAAAAAGGCAAGGACTTTTATTAATACTATTTATCCAATTCTTTGTTTAGATGATATACGTAAAATTATAATAAAACCTGAAAGTCTAATTGTTTATCTTAGAGGTGGAGATGTCCCTATAATTTTTTCTAAGAGCTATGATCTTAAAAAACAGTTTGTTCATGCGCAAAAAGTGCTCTGTTATTTGTATAGATCTGGGAAATATAGTCAGACCTTAGAGATTAGACTTGATTATGCTCCAGATAAAGTTTGGGCAAAATTAAAAAGAAGTTAGGGAAGCTAAATGGCACAGATGACTCCAGATATATTGGTTGGATTAGATATTGGCACAACAAAGATATGTGTTGTTGTTGCAGAGATTAATGAAGAAGGGCTTAATTTCATTGGGCTTGGTACACATCCTTCAAGTGGGCTTAGAAAAGGGATGGTTATTGATGTTGAAAGTACTGTTAATGCTATAAAAAAAGCGGTTAAAGAAGCAGAGCTTATGGCAGGTTGCCGTATAGATGAAGCGTTAATTGGAGTTGCAGGAAGTCATATAAAGTGTCATAGCAGCAATGGTGTTATAAAGATAACCTCGGGTGAAATAACAGAAGAACATGTGAATCAGGTAATAGAGTCTGCTAGTGCAGTTGCTATCCCACAAGATCGTATTGTCTTAGAAACACAGCCTCAAGAATATATTGTAGATGATCAAGGTGGCATATTAGACCCTGTTGGTATGACAGGAGTAAGGCTTGAGGTAAAGGTAAATGTTGTTACTGCTTCTAAAACAGCGGTTACAAACCTTACACGCTGTGCACAAAAGGCAGGGCTTAATGTAATAGATACAATCTTACAGCCACTTGCTTCATCCAAGGCGGTACTTTCTCAAGAGGAATGCGAGCTTGGAGTAGCTCTTTTAGATATAGGAGGAGGTACTACCGATTTAACCATATTTAATCAAGGCGTAATAAGTTATACCTCAGTCTTGCCTCTTGGTGGATACAATATGACCAATGATATTGCTATTGGACTTAGAACCCCAATGAGAGAGGCAGAAAATTTAAAGATACGCTATGGGGCATGTCTTGAGTCCCTAGTTAATAAGGATGAATACATAGAGGTTGCAAGTGTTGGAGGTAGAAAATCTAGAAGACTTTCTAGACAGATACTTACAGCTATTTTAGGTCCTAGAGTAGAGGAGATGCTTAGCATAATAAACGATGAAATACAGGAACAGGGTTTTAAAGATAGTCTTTCATGTGGGGTTGTTCTTACAGGTGGAGCAGTTGTTTTACCTGGCCTTTTAGAGATGGCAGATCAAATTTTTGATTTGCCATGTAGAATAGGTATCCCTTCGGGCATAAAAGGGCTAGTAGATATGGTAAGTAGACCAGAATATTCTACTGCTGTTGGTTTAGTAATATATGGCTATGAGAGATACTTGGACATCTATAATTCAGAGAGTCAAGCTCATGGAGGGATATTAAAAAGACTTTCAAGAATTATGAAGAGTGTTTTTGGTAGTTAAAATTTTACATTGATCAAAAAGGGGGGCTTATGGCATTTCAATTAGTAGAGCCAGAACTTACCGCAAAGATAAAAGTTGTTGGTGTTGGTGGAGGCGGAGGTAATGCTGTTAACAATATGATTGCATCAGAGCTTCAAGGTGTTGAGTTTATCGCAGCTAATACCGATGCCCAGGTTCTTGAGCGCTCAAGAGCAGATATAAAGATACAGCTTGGTAGAAATCTTACAAAAGGTTTAGGGGCAGGTGCAAAGCCAGAGATAGGAAGAGAGGCTGCTGAAGAGGCAGCAGATGAGATAAGAGCTGCTCTTGAAGGAAGTGACATGGTTTTTATAACCGCTGGTATGGGTGGTGGTACAGGAACTGGTGGTGCCCCTGTTATTGCTGAGATTAGTAGGGAGCTTGGTGCACTTACTGTAGCAGTTGTTACAAAGCCTTTTGCCTGGGAAGGCAAAGTTAGGATGGCACAGGCAGAAGAAGGTATAAGAAGACTTAAAGAGGTGGTTGATACAATTATTACTATACCAAATGATAGATTAAGAAGTCTTGCAGAGCCTAATACCCCCATTATTGAGATGTTTAAAAAGGCAGATGAAGTACTTTACTATGCGGTAAGAGGTATTTCTGATTTAATAGTTGTTCATGGCTATATAAATGTTGATTTTGCAGATGTAAAAACTGTTATGAGTGAGATGGGAATGGCTCTTATGGGAACAGGTGTTGGCCGAGGAGAAAGACGTGCTATGGATGCGGTTAGGATGGCTGTTGCTAACCCCCTCTTAGAAGATATTTCTATAAGTGGTGCAAGAGGTATATTAATGAATATTACTGCAAGTACAAAGACTATGACAATGGAAGAGGTGGAGCAGGCATCTACATATATTCAAGAAGAGGCGGATGAAAATGCAAATATTATTTGGGGAACTGTCTTTGATGACTCTATGGGTGATGATATAAGGATTACTGTTATTGCTACAGGTATAGCAGATGAATCAGAGGAGGTTGAAGAGATAAAAGAAGAAGAGCAGCCTATTCCTAAGGTATCATTGGGAGCTGGTGGATTAACTGCTTCTAATAATGTCTCTTATAAAGTTCAACAAAGTTTTGAAGATAATATAAAAGACTTACCTGTATATAAGGTCTATAAAGAAAAACGAGTAAATAAACCAAGAAAAAGATCTTTTAAAAATATAGAAGAGCTTGAAAAGCCTACCTTTTTAAGACGTCCTGCTGACTAAATTTTTAAATTATAAAGTATACAAAAATAAAGGGGCATTAATGCCCCTTTTGTTTTTTCTATTTTTTTGTTTATATAGCAGAGGAATTTTAGTCCTTTATTTTAAAGAAAGAAAAAACTTATGCATAAAAATCAAATAGATATAGAATCA
>JAMONC010000195.1 GCA_027066725.1 Desulfobacterales bacterium | reverse complement strand
CTAATAATTTTTGTAATCTTACTGGTTCCATATATTCCTATAAAAAATCATTTTCATTACTTGTCTTAATGTATACAAAATATTATTCTCATTTTTTAAATAATCAACTTAAATGAAATTTTAATAGAAGCATATAGATAAAGGAGAGAATTATATGTCTAAAATAAATCCTCTCATGTTTAGGGAATATGATATTCGTGGTGAAGTAGGAAAGGATTTAACTGAAGAAAGTGCCAAATTAATTGGTAAGGCCTATGCTACTTATATCCTAAGAAATGGTGGTAAAAGAGTTTGTTGTGGAAGAGACGGAAGGCTTCACTCTGAGATGTTAGAAAAAGCCCTTATAGAGGGGATGACTTCTACTGGATTAAATATAATAGATGTAGGGCTTTGTCCTACTCCTCTTTTATATTTTTCAATATATCATCTTGATTCAGATGGTGGCATACAGGTTACAGGTAGCCATAATCCTCCAGAATTTAATGGCTTTAAGATGTGTATTGGAAAAGATACCCTTTTTGGGGAACAGATACAAAAATTAAAAGACCTTATCGAGCAAAATGATTTTGAAAAAGGGGAGGGCAAACTAGAATCATATAATATTATAGAGCCTTATCTTTCATATTTAAAAGAAAATGTAACACTTCAAAGATCCCTTAAAGTTGTTGTTGATGCAGGAAATGGAGTAGCTGGTCTTGTTGCTCCAAGGGCTTTTAAAGATCAAGGCTGTGAGGTCTTTGAGTTATTTTGTGATGTAGATGGCAGTTTTCCAAATCATCATCCAGACCCCACTATACCTAAGAATATGGAAACTCTTTCTAAAAAGGTTATTGAAGTTGGTGCAGATTTTGGAGTTGGATATGATGGCGATGGTGATAGACTTGGGGTAATAGATGAAAATGGAAAGCAGCTTTATGGTGATCAATTGCTTATGATCTTTGCACGTGAAATATTAAAAGAGCTTCCAGGTGCTCCTATTATCGGTGAGGTAAAGTGTTCAGAGCTTTTGTATGAAGATATAGAAAAACATGGTGGACGTCCAATCATGTGGAAGACTGGCCATTCCCTCATAAAGAAAAAGATGCGTGAGGAAAACGCTCCTCTTGCTGGTGAAATGAGTGGGCATATATTTATTGCGCATCGTTATTTTGGCTTTGATGATGCAATCTATGCCTCTCTTAGACTTGCAGAGATTGTAGCAAAAGAAAATAAGCCAATTTCTAGTTTCTTAAAAGACCTGCCAAAGACTTATTCAACTCCAGAGATTAGGGTTGAGTGCCCTGATGAAATAAAATTTCAGGTAGTTGAAGAGGCTAAAAAGTATTTTAAGCAGAGCTATAACACAATAGATGTGGATGGTGTTAGGATACAATTTGAAGATGGTAGTTGGGGGCTTGTCAGGGCATCAAACACACAGCCTGTTTTGGTATTACGTTTTGAGGCAAAAGATAAGAAGCGTTTAGATGAGATAAAAGAATTGGTAGAGAAAAAAGTAGCTGAGATTAGAGATAAGATACAAGGTAATTAAAAGTGCAAGAAGATAAAAGAGAGCCCTTTTTAAGTAAAATAAGCCCTCTTATTGATTCAATTATTGAAAGATATCCCAAATTATTAAAGCAATACAGACGTCTTTATATCTGGACTAACTGGCATGATATTGTTGGGGATGAAATATCTCATATTTCTTGGCCATATTCTATAGATTCAAATGATAAGCTTTTAGTATTAGTTGAAGAGCCTATTTGGTTACAGCAACTTCAATTTAATAAGATATTTATCTTAAAAAAGATAAATTCAATCATAGAAGATTTTCCTATAAAAGATATACGTTTTAAGCTAGGCGATGTTGATACCTTACGCTCTAATTGGCAAGATAAAAGAATAGAAAATAATAAAACATCTATTTCATCTTTTGATATAACAAGTCTTTTAAATAATCTTTCAGAAGAAGAAAGACAACTTTTTGATGAAATAGAGGATAAAGAGCTAAAAGATAACCTAATTTCTCTTTATCTTAAGGCCAAAATAGCGCTAGGTTAAACTAACAATTAATGATCTAATTCTGAAGGATTTTTCTATATCCTTATAAAAATTCTCCAAAATTATAAAATGAACA
>JAMONC010000194.1 GCA_027066725.1 Desulfobacterales bacterium | reverse complement strand
TCTTGCTATAGTTGATCACCATAAGGTTGGTGATATTACAACTCCTAATCCTATTTTCTTCTGTGCCATGCCTGTTGGATGTACTGCAACTGTTTTATACAAACTTTATGTAGATTTATATAAGAAAGATATTGATCCTAAGGTAGCTGGCCTTATGCTTTCTGCTATTTTAAGTGACACAGTATTATTTAAATCTGCTACCTGCACTCCAGATGATAAGGCAGTTGCAGAAGAGCTTGCAAAGATAGCCGGCGTTGATGATATGATGGCTTGGGGCATGGAAATGGCTAAGGCCAAGAGTGCTGTAGAAGGCGTTGCTCCAAAAGATCTTATATTCAGAGATTATAAAGACTTTGACATGAGCGGTAAAACTGTAGGTATTGGTCAGCTAGAACTTGTTTCATTAGACCTTGTTGCCAACATGAAAGATGATCTATATGAGGCAATGAAACAGGTTAAAGAAGAAGGAAATCGTCATAGTGTATTTTTAATGCTTACAGATATTATGCAAGAAGGTACTGAACTTATGGCAGTTACAGATGATCCTTCTGTAGTAGAAAAGGCATTTGGTAAGCCTCTTGAGGGAAGATCTGTTTGGTTACCAGGCGTAATGAGCAGGAAGAAACAAATGGTGCCTCCGCTTGAAAAGGCCTTCGGGGCCTAAAAAAGATGGGAGCTGGTTGGGATTAAAGGGTAATATATACCCAAGAAGGCAAGGCGGAGCTTTTAATAAAAAGCCGAGTGTCAAAGAAAACACTCGGCTTTTGTTTTTTAAATGGTATAGCTGTTGCAGAAATATTTTTTAATCTTTTTGCTTAATTTGACGTAATTTTTTAAAAAACCTTTTAAGGAGGTAATAAATGGATATAAAAACTTTATTTAAAAAATTGGGGATTTTTAGTCTCAGTTTACTAATTTTGGGACTTTTTTGCCACGCTAGCGTTGAAGCTGCCCCATTTATAGAAGGAGGTATTGGTTTTGGTGGATGGGCATCAAAACTTACGGGTAATCTTGCATATAAACAAGGACTTATAAACTTAGATGCCGATCTTGATCTATCAACAACTAAAGTTGCTCCTAAGGCATGGGCAGAACTTGAATTACCTATTCCCTTATTTCCCAATATACGAGCTGACGTAGCTGTATTTAAATATACAGGCTCTTCAACAGTTACCAATTTAGGCTTTGGTGATTATGTATTTAATGGTTCTATTTCTTCAAAGTTAAAATTGAATCAATATGACTTTCTCCTTTATTACCATATACCATTTATTAGGTTCGCAACTGCCAACAGTATAGATATTAGATGGGGACTTGAAGGTAGATACTTTGATGGATATGTAAGGGTCTCTGGAACAGCAAGTGGCATAAGTGTTACAGAAGAGAAAAATTTTTCTTTTATAATTCCAATGGCTTATTTAGGTGCTACCTTATCACCTCCAGGAGTACCATTTAGAGTTTTAGCTGACGCAAGAGGTATAAGCTATGAAGGCTCTTATTATTATGATTTTGAAGGAAAGGTAGAATTTACTTTATTAAAGTTACCTCCAGTAGGTAGAATATTTGTTGATGGTGGCTATAAATGGGAACACCTTAGACTAAAAGAAGGTAAACCAATAAATGATTTTGAAACCAAATCAACACTTCAAGGTGTATTTGCAGAAGTAGGTTTAGATTTTTAAGTTAGATTAATCGATTTAAACTGTATGAATTTATGGCGTGATATATAGTCACGCCTTTTTTATTTTTTACAATTATTTCTTGTTTAACCTGGTAGAACAGATTAATATTAGATTGTTTTTATAAAAATGAGGCCTTAAATGGAGGTAGAGCCATGGTTAAGGATATAAACTTAGAAGATCGTTTTGCAGACGGACAGTTTAAATTTATGGATGAGGACTATGAAGGAAGTATTGCTATTTTCTCTGAAATTTTAGAAATAGATCCTAATTTTTCAAGAGCATATCAAGCAAGAGCCATTGCAAAATTTAAACTAGGAGACTCTCAAGCAGCATTAAAAGATCTTGATGAGGCAATAAGGTGTGAACCAGATAATCCTAAATTTTATTATCATAAGAGTGCTATCTTATTTAAAGAAGATCTTTTAGATGAAGCAATAGAAATGGTATCTAGAGCAATTGATCTAGATCCTAGCTTTGCTTCTGCTTATTATTTAAGATCTCAATTGCTTGAAAAATTAGGAGAAGAAGAGGCTGCAGCTGCAGATATGAGTCAAGCCATGGCTTTACGAAGAGAACAGGCAAAGGCAGCTAAGTATATAGATTTTTAAAATTTAAATAACTTAAAAACTAATAAGTTTAAGGATTAAAAATAAAAAGCAGCTCCCTTAATATATTAAGGGAGCTGCTTTTTATTTTTCTTTTTTATTTATAAAATTTCAACACCACTTAGACGACTTAGATTTATCATATAAAGGCAGAGTAATTGAGACTTCAACCCCTCTATCTTTATTACAAGACAAGCAAAATGTACCATAATGCATCTCTACAATACGCTTAGCTAGATTAAGGCCTAAACCCATTCCATAGGGTTTTGTCGTAAAAAATGGTTCCATTGCCTTTAAAGTATAACCTGGTGGCAAACCTGGACCTGTATCTCTAATGCGAATATTTACACACCTGTTGTTCTCTGTTTCACGTCTAACGACTTCTATAAATATTTCCCCACCATCGGGCATAGCATCTAAAGAATTCTTTAACACATTTAAAAATACCTGTCTTATATGTACACTATCAAGATTAAGTATAGGTTCTGGTTTTGGTAAATCTAAGTGAAGTTTTATACGTTGTTTTTCTAAATCAGAAGATAAAAGGCTAATAACCTCTTTTATCAATCCATAGAGGCCAACAGGTTTTAATGTTAAAACTGGAGAACATGTAAAGTCAAAAAGTTTATTAACAATCTGTTCTAATCTAGTAGTTTCTTTTACAATAATATTGGCATAACTTCTTACAGTAGGATCTATTGCTTTCTTAGTTAAGATTCTAGCTATACCACCTAATGCAGATAAAGGATTTCTGATCTCATGAAGCAGCTGATCTGCCATACGGCCTAAAGCAGTATAACGTTCTGCTTCAATTAATAAATCCTTATTTCTTTCTAGGTCTTCATATAGACGTTCAAGTTCCATTAAACGTTCCTGAAGTTGGGCACACATATAGGCTTTACCAAGCCCAATTGATGCCAAAGAAGCAAAAAGTTCTAAAGCCTCAACATCTTCAGTATAGATCGGGTTCTTAGATATAAAATTATCAGCAATTATTAACCCATAAGCGATATCTCCAGATATTAAGGGGGCAATTGCAAATTGATTAGTTTCAAGGAGAGAGCTTAGTTCAATTTCAGAAAGATAATTATCTTGACTGCTAGGTATATCAACTAATATAGCTCTTTTATCTCTTAGAGACCTAACTAATATATGTTGGTTGTCTTCTATAGAAACAACTATCCTCTTTGCTAGCTGATTTATTGGATGAGAGTTATCTTTTACTTTATTTTTTACCCCATCTAATATCTCAAATAAAGACCACCCATATCTATTTATATCTGTCCAAATCTTATATGCCTCTTCTTTATTAGCAGGACCAACACCATATTCTCCTTGAAGTACTCCATCCTTATCATTTATACGGACTAATATAGCTCTATTAAATCCTAACCCTTCTCCTGCAGTTACTCCAACTAATACGGCTTGAAGTATTTCGTTTATGTCTGTAGATCTTAAGTAAGTATCATTAAGTTTAATGGCTAGATCTAAAGCCATTCTAATTCTGCCACTATATTTGGGTGTTTCCATAGAATCAAAAGAAGAATGAAAGTCTATTGTAGTAAAATGGTTTCTCATGGGCGTGGCTCCATAAAATAGCCCTTAATATTAAGCCCTGCTTTTAGGCACTTCACTATATGCCTAGTTTTTATTATGTCAAGTCTCTTATTGTATTCTTCGAAAGAAGTTGTATGTGGCATTAATTTTGCTTATTACAACTATAAAAACAATTACTTGACTCATTGAAAAAATCTCTATAGTATCTTTGATTGGGATATTGAATAGAGATTCAGAAAAAGAGGGAGGGTTGATCTCTCCATAATCAAAAAAAGGAGGAATTGTTATGTACAAAAAACTGTTGTCTCTTGTATTAGCCTTGCTCTTTTGCTTAAGTGTTGCAGGCGTAAGCATGGCTACATTAAGATGCAAAGGTAAAATCGTAGAGATCAAAGGTAATGAATTAGTAATCAAATGTAACAATGGTAAAGAGGTTGATGTAACTGTTAAAAATGCCAAAAAATTCAAGGTTGGCGAGAAAGTTCGTGTACATGGTAAAAAGGTTATTCCTTTACGCCATCGTATGATGATGGAAGGTTGCTAATCATCTAGTTATTCTCTTAGCTAATTAGCATGTTATTAAGAAGCGGAGCAGTAAAAGGCTCCGCTTTTTTATTCTAAGAATTTAGTTTATAATGAAAAAATAAGTTTAAAAAAGGAGTCTTAAGATGACTATTAGTAAAAAGATGGCAGACTTTTTAAATAGGGCTTCTTGGATAAGAAAGATGTTTGAAGAAGGAGCCAGGTTAAAAAAAGAGTTAGGACCTGAAAATGTATGTGATTTTAGTCTAGGTAATCCAGATGTTTCTCCGCCAGTTAAGTTTTTTAAAACTTTACAAAAAATAAGTTCTGAAAACCCTACAGGTGTACACGGTTATATGCAAAATTCTGGATTTGATATTTGTAGAAAAGAAGTTGCTAAGCAGGTACAAAAATTCCATGAAATTGATATAACTCATGAAAGTATTATTATGACCTGTGGCGCTGCTGGTGGATTAAATATAATCTTTAAGGCAATACTAGACCCAGGAGATGAAGTAATTGTTCCTTCTCCATTTTTTGTAGAATATGTCTTTTATGTAGATAACCATCAAGGAATATTAAAAACTGTCCCTTGTAAAGAGGATTTTAGCTTAGATATAAACGCGATAGAAAATGCTATTACTTCTAAAACAAAAGCTGTTTTAATCAATTCCCCTAACAATCCTTCTGGTGCAGTATATGATGAGGAATCAATTAAATCTTTAGCAGAATTGTTAAGGTATAAATCAAAAGAAAATAATAAGATTATTTATTTAGTTTCTGATGAACCTTATAGAAGGCTTTGTTTTGATGGGATAAAGGTGCCTCCAATATTAAAATGGTATGATAATGCTATTGTAACAACATCTTTTTCTAAAGACCTATCTATACCAGGAGAAAGAATTGGTTATGTGGCCCTTAATCCCAATGCTAAAGAATATAGTCCTTTATTAGGAGCAATGATATTAGCAAATAGAATCTTGGGGTTTGTAAATGCCCCTGCTTTTATGCAAAGAGTTGTAGCCGAATGCCTACATGACTGTGTGGACATAACCATATACCAAACAAGAAGAGATAAGTTAGCAGAAATATTAAATGATGCTGGTTATGAGTTTAATATGCCCAAAGGAGCATTCTATTTTTTCCCAAAGACTCCTATTCAAGATGACAAAAAATTTGTAGACATACTAAGACAAGAGCATATACTCGTAGTTCCTGGTTCTGGATTTGGAGCTCCTGGTTATATGAGAATAGCATTTTGTGTTTCAGACGACATTATAGAACGCTCAAGAGATGGCTTTAAGAGAGCTATAGATAAGGCAAAAGAGCTTTCAGATTAGAAAGCCCTTGGCATTCTTCTAAAAATGGTTTTATAGATATAGTCGATACCTGTTTTTTAAAGAAATCAGTAAGATCTAATTTATTTCCGATACTCCACCATTTTGAAAGGAGATAAAAGGCATCTTTTTTCAAAAACCAATCTGTACCTAAGCTCTTAGTCAAATATTCCCACATACAAGATGAAGCTATATAAGCTTGAAAATAATCAAGGCTATAAATATCTGGCATAAGATCAAACAGATATGTCTCAGGATCATAGTCAAATCCAGTTTCTTTCTTCATCATATAAGCATAGTGATCTTGTCCTCTTTGAACCTTTGAATATAAAAAATTATCTACTTCTATTAAAAATTTTGTGGCATATCTTCTGGTTAAGGCAAGCCACTTAAAGGTATGGATCTTTGAAACTAATTCTGCCATTTTAGAGCTTAACCCCAAAATATTAACTAAAAACTCTTCTGACATACACATTTTTTGAAAACAAAAGGCAAAGGTTTCAGAAAGTGCACCAGATGTAAAAAATTCTCTTTCTTCTATAGATAACTCCTTACTTGTAAAGATAAAACTAAAGGCGTGACCTATCTCATGAAAGAATGATTCAAGATCAAGCCATCCCTTTATAGGTCCAATTATTACATGTACTTCATCTGGTATCTCAATTGGTATGCAGTAAGACTGTCTTCCTGATTTGCCTGTTGTATGTATTATTAAATTCTTAAATTTTAAAATATCTATTCCCCAATAGTTAAAAAATTTTTCTATATTTTCATTTATTTTATTGTTAGGAAAAAGATAATCTAAATATCTAAGTCCTAAAAGATATATTGCATCAAATCTACAAGCCTCTTTTATGGTTAAAGATGTTACATGATGAAGAATATCATCTACTAATTCAGCATAATATCTTTGACTCTCATTTAAAAATTTTCTAGCTATCTTATACCAATCCATAAGATCTACTTGTTTCTTCTCTTGGCAATATTCAACATAATTGGAATAATGAAACTCTTCTGATAATGTATGAAGGAGCACTTGCCAAGTAGCATGGCTAAAAGGAGCTAAAAATCTACAAAGAGATCTGATTTCATATCTTAGAATGCGTCTTTTTTCGTTATTTTTTTGATCCTGACACCAGATTATTACCTGAGAAAAAGGGACATCTTCTCCCTCTACTTGTGCCTTTGCACCTTGCATCCATGTTGAAAACATAGCCTGTACAGGCTCTATTCTTATTCTTAGATATTGCTCTAGTGCCTGATGAAACACCCTACCTCTTATACCAGTTACACCATAATCGTCTCTTATTTTAAAACATTGTTCACGAGAAATATTAATAGATTCTTCTTCTACACTATCTCCTAATTGCAAAGATAAATCACGTTTTCTTAAAATTTTTACAATATTAAACAAGTATTGCGTATCAATCTTTGACATAGACATATTTTTCACTTTTTAATTAGCAATTTCTATTGCTTATTTTATAAACTTTTTCTTTAGAATAAATTGTGTTAGATTGTAAACAACTTTTTTATGGATGGAGAAAAATATTTAAAGGTTTCTAGAAAATGCCAACATATTCCTATGAAGGAATAAATAAAAAAGGGGAAAAAGTTTCAGGGATAAAACAGTGCCATTCAGAAAAGGCTCTCATTTCTACATTAATTAATCAGGGGATATTTGTAGAGAAGATAAAAGAAGTTCAGACTAAAAAATCACTAAAAAGATGGCTCATTTCTAGAAACCTAAGGAAATATTTACCCGATATCTTTTTTCAATTGGCTCTTTTATTAAAGAGCGGAATTTCATTATCCAGTGCTATTCAAACCTTAGCAGATAGTGCAATAAATCCTAGATTAAAGGCTATTCTTCTTGAAATACTTTCGGATATTTCCCAAGGCAATAAGTTTTCTTCTGCATTAGGTAATATATCTAACTTTTGTCCTGAAATATATATTAATATGATTGTTGTGGCAGAAGCCTCTGGTAAACTAGATGATATCTTGATGAATATTGCAAACTATGAAGAAAGAAAAAACAAGGCCTATGGTAAAATAAAATCTGCCCTTGTATATCCTGTAACTGTTTTAATGCTTGGTATGGGGGTATTAGGTTTTTTGCTGGCATATGTAGTTCCCAAAATCCAAAAAATATTTTGGACAGCTAAAAAACAAATTCCCCTTTCTACTAAAATATTGATTGTTACAGGAAATTTTTTAAAACATTATGGACTATTGCTTGCTGTAGCTTTGTTATTTCTAGTCTTTTTATTGCGATTAATTTATATAAAAAATTTAAAAGTTAGACGCTGGGTTGACACAAAATTATATAATATAGAGTTTGTCAAACAATCTATTTTAGCACGTTTTAGTGATCTTGTTGCATTTCAATTGAATCAAGCTATATCTGTAACTAAGGCATTAGAATTAAGTTCTAAAACATGTTGGAACCTAGCACTTCGTGAAAAAGTATTAGAAATGATAGAGTTGATTCGATCTGGTTATAGTCTAAGTAGAGCTATAAAAAAGGTTGAATTTTTCCCTGAAATATTTGTTGCTGCTGTCACAACAGGAGAAAAGTCTGGCAACCTTTCAGAAATCCTTGCTAGGATATCAGCATTTTATATGCGTAATACAGAAAACGCCAGTATGAAATTTATTTCTGTGTTAGAACCTATTTTTATAGTATTTATTGGTGCAATAGTGGGATTCATAGTACTTTCTATTATGGGTCCCTTATTCCAAATAAATACCTTTATATCAATGAAGTGAGGTTGATTTATGAAACTAATCTATGAAAAAAATCAATTAGATTCTGGTTTCACCCTTATTGAAATCATGATTGTTATTGTAATATTAGGACTTTTGGCAACATTATTAGTCCCTAAAATCATGCACTTACCTGACGAAGCAAGGGTTACAAAGGCTAAAAATGATATACGAGCAATAGAGTCTGCGTTAAAATTGTATAAATTAGACAATGGTTTTTATCCAACAACAGAACAAGGACTTAAAGCCTTAATTCAAAAGCCAGATACTCAACCAATCCCTCAACATTGGAGACAAGGAGGTTATCTAGATACATCAAAAGTACCACTAGATCCTTGGGGACACCCTTATATTTATAGATGTCCAGGGGATGATGGGAGAGCTTATGAAATTATTTCTTATGGCGCTGATGGTAAAGAAGGCGGGACAGGAGTAAACGCAGATATAAAAAGCTGGGAAATTCAATGATAAATAATGAAATTAAAAGGCTTCTCCCTAATTGAATTGCTTATTGTTTTATTAATAGTTGGTATAGGATTAATGGCAGTTACTCCTTGGCTTGCCAGAAAGACCCAAAAAAGTAATGAACAAGTGGTCTTTTTTAATAAAATTTTATCAAAAAGCTTCCAAATAGCCAGGGAAAAACAATGCCCTGTAAAAATTACTGGTTTTTTAGGCTCATCACATATTTTGTTACCAAGTGGTAAAAGAGTGACAATTCCAGGAGATATTTCCGTCTTAAACGCCCAAATAGATAACAAACAATCAGAAGGATTAGAATATCATATATATATTTATCCTGATAAGATTTGTGATTATTTTGTATTGCTTTTGTCAAATGGTAAAGAATTAGAATCAATACCCTTACTTTTAATAACACATATAAAAACAAATGAAAGTTAATAAATTAGGTGGTTTTACTTTATTAGAAGTAATTATAGCTTTAGCAATATTTTCCATTGCTGCTATAAGTATTTATTTTTTAGTTAATCAATCGTTAGATTTAGTTAGTTATAGTAATAATAAACTCTTAACCATTCAAAAAGGAATTGAATTAACTACCAGAATTATAGATTATAATTATGATATTAATACAATATCGGTTAATAATAGTCCTTCAGATAATTTCCAAACTGAAGTACATATAGAACCTACAATTACACAAAAATTTCAAAAAATAATTTTATTAGTAAAACACAATGAGACTGAGACAGAATTTATATTTTATAAAAAAAGATAATGGATTTACTCTATTAGAGATGATGATAGCTATACTTCTATCATCTATAGTAATCTTGGGTGCTTATATATTAATCGTAAATATAGCTAACGTTGAATATACTGTACTTAAAAATAGAAACACAGCAACTATTGTTTGTAAATTATCTAGATTAATTAATCAAGACTTTAGAGAGGCAATTAGTGATACATTAAAATATGATAACAACAAATTAGAATTTACTACTTATCATAGTTTATTCTTTAATAATGCTATCCCAGTAAAAGTAGAATATTATATAAATAATAATTATTTAGTTAGAACAGAATTTAGATCCGATATTAATTATAATAAAATTATATACTTATTACCTAATATAAAGAATGTTAGATTTATGTTTTGGAATAAAGATAGATATTCTAATATTCTATATAAAC
>JAMONC010000193.1 GCA_027066725.1 Desulfobacterales bacterium | reverse complement strand
GTTGAAATTTGTATTAGATTTATCTTTTTAATTTTACAGTTCTTTAAGTTATTTACTTTTTGTCTATTTTTTGAAACTCATCGGATTTACCTACTGACACCTAAAGTCTCAACACTCTCGTACATTGTAACCCAAAGCAGATGTGCGACATGTGGATATATCTGTTATAGCTCTTTGCTGGACAGATGTTAGTTTGTGCTTTGAGATGTACTCATCACCATATAGGTTGAAAATATCTTTTATCTCATATGATGGTTTATTGTCTGGTTTTTTAGCAATTCTACACATGTTGTAATTTTAATATTTTTATGCCATAATTGGTAGAAATATTTCAAATTGAAATAAAATTTGGAGTATTTTCCTGCATTAAGCTTAATTTAACTAGTTATTAACTAACACAATATACAAAACACCTCAATTATCCAACATCTAAAATGTACATATTCATGTAGAGATATTGAAATCTAGATTTTTATAACGCAAATTTAAAGTAGCCCGTCGTTCCTGTTTTTTCCTGTATGATGTGCCTTTAGTCCTTGCGTAGAGTCCATATATGGGTATCCACACGACCATTTGCCGGAGACCCATCTCCTTTGCTGATGAAATGATATTCTGAGTAAATGGATCCATCGTTGTTGACCCGACCCTTGAAGTCCATGGTTGCTTTGGACTTGGGGAACCTACCGTATCCTGTTAGGTCAAAGCCACTCAATCGTACGGTAGCCTCCCACGGCCAAGGGTGGTTGAAAACCTTGAATTTGTACTCGTTGCCTCCAATTGGTGTTATTTTCATCACTGGACTGTTTGCCAACCCGTCTCGTACATAAAACCCTTGGAGGGTATCTGTATGATTTGCCTGAGCCAATGTGCCCGAATCTCTGCTACCTTTATCGGTTGCCCCATTCCAATTGATCTGACTCACCACAGCGACGGCAATAGCACCAATAATACCTATTATAGCGACAATAATCTGAGTGCGATTTGATTTACTATTCTCATTCATAATGGCTTCCCTTAACTCTATCTTTAATACTCTGTGATTATTTGGAGCAGTACCAATGTGGTAATGAACCTAACTTCGCTCTGATTATTCCGTCCGAAGCACATAACTATTTAATATCCAATACTATAACACACTATCACTAAAACTATTATTTTATCTTAACATCAGATTTATATAAATAATAATGAAAATTCTAAAATATAAAATTCATGGTGTCAGGGTGTGCCAAGAAGGCGTAACAACTAAGTAATTTAGGAGGATTACAAAAGCTATGCAAGTGGAGGGGTTTCAAACTACCTTAAGGTGCTGTAGTAAAGAGCTATGGTGCTGAGCATTAAGGAAAAGGCAGAGCAAGACTCTGTCAAGTGTGTATCAAAAAGTTGAACGCAAGTGAACCATTGATGAAGTTTCGAAACTATTATAATTATTGGTAATTACGGGGTCAGGTGATAACCAATAACCAAGTTCCTTTTATCATTTCTGAATAATTTGTGGTATAATACCCACAAGATAACACCAAAGGATTGTGTTATGGAGATACTATTTTCACAACATGCATTGGATGTTATGGCTCAGAGAGGTATATTAGAATCTTGGGTTTTTGATACCTTTGAAACTTTTTCGGTAAAGGTCTCTGTTTCTGATGTTGAAGAACACTACTTCAAGCAGATTGAAGAAGCAGATTTTCGTTGTTTGAAGGTTGTGTATAATCCAAAGTTTATGAGGGTCATAACAGTCTATTTTGATAGAGGTATGAGAAAGAGAGGATGCAAATGATTATAAAGTATGATGAAGTAACAGATAGTATATATTTTATTATTTCAGATGAAAAACCTTATGATAGTCAAGAAGTAGAGGATGGGGTCATCATAGATTATGGTAAAAATGATGATATAGTTGCTATAGAGATTTTAAAATTTAAAAAAGAGCAAAAAGATATAAATATACCTATTGTTGGTAATTTTTTATTGAAACAAGCTTCATAAAAACAATGAGCTAGAACTATTTAAACAAATAGAAGCAGGTAATTATGGTTCTATGCCTGAAAATGAGCTAGAAAAAGAGAAAGATTTTTATAAAAAAGTTGCTACAAACAGTATCAAAAATATAGCTAGAAAAAATCTCT
>JAMONC010000192.1 GCA_027066725.1 Desulfobacterales bacterium | reverse complement strand
ATACCTCTTTTATTTTTTGAAGGAATATTCTTTGCTGCCCTAGGGCTTATTATGACAGCCATCGCATCAAATTATGACTTTTTTAATTATTTTACATCTCTCGTTATAACTCCTTTGTTTCTATTTTCTGGTATATTCTTCCCCATAAATGAAATGTCTAAGTTCATAAGACCTATTTTATATTCTTTGCCATTAACACATGTTGTACTTGCGGCAAGACAGCTTTGTTATGGAAGACTAACTCCAATGATTTATATATACATATTAGTAACTGTAACATTGGCTATTTTTACAAGTATATTAGCTGCTAATATGTTAAAAAAACGACTAATAAAATAATAAAATATGGAAAAAGTAATCTATATAAAAAATTTAAATGATACTAAGAAATTAGCTACATCTCTTGCCAAGTTTTCACAAAAGGGAGATCTAATTCTACTAAATGGGGAACTAGGTACAGGAAAGACTACATTTGTAAAAGCATTTTCAAAAGCTTTAGGATTTAATGAAGAAGATATAACAAGTCCAACATTTACATTAGTAAACATATATGACAGTCCTGTAAAACTTTTACATGCTGATCTATACAGAATAGGAAGCGGAGCTGATCTTTTTAGCCTAGGAATAGAAGAATATATAGATAAAGGCTATATTGCTCTTGTTGAATGGGCACAATATCTATCAGAAGTACCAGAGGAACAAACTTTAACCCTAACTTTAGAATTTAAAGATATTAATCTTTCTCATGAAAGAATTGTAACACTCTATACAAAAGACCCTTTATGGAAACAAAGGATTTCCCAGATTGAAATATAAAAATTGGAGGTAGGGATGAAGGCACTAGTTTTAAGTGGTGGTAAGGGAACAAGGCTAAGACCTCTTACTCATACAATGGCAAAACAACTAGTACCAGTAGCAAATCAACCTATTTTAGGCTATGTTATGAATCATATATCACAAGCAGGGATTAAAGAAGTTGGAGTTATAATTGCCCCAGAAACAGGCAAAGAAGTAAAAGAATATCTTGGAGATGGAAGCAAATGGGATTTTTCTATAACATATATTGAACAAGATGCCCCTCTAGGACTTGCTCATGCAGTAAAAACTGCGGAGAAATTCTTAGGTAACAGTGCTTTTGTAATGTACTTAGGGGATAACCTGTTAGGTACTGGACTCATAGATGCTATTAAACGCTTTAAAAAAGAAAGTCCTGATGCCCTTATCTTCTTAAAAGAAGTTGAAAATCCAACTGCATTTGGTGTAGCAGTTCTTAATAAAAAAGGAGAGATAAAACAATTGATTGAAAAACCTAAAACCCCTCCATCTAATCTTGCACTTGTTGGTGTAT
The DNA here is from genome assembly GCA_027066725.1 of Desulfobacterales bacterium. Classification (GTDB taxonomy): domain Bacteria; phylum Desulfobacterota; class Dissulfuribacteria; order Dissulfuribacterales; family JAMONC01; genus JAMONC01. Next base: position 783 of record JAMONC010000192.1, on the reverse strand, counting down.
ATCTTTTCTCTCCTAAAATACATGAAGCAATCAAACGAATAAAACCCTCATGGAGAGGAGAACTTGAGATAACTGATGCAATACAAGAACTGATTAAAATGGGTTATAAAGTTATAGGAGAAAAATTGGATGGATGGTGGTTAGATACCGGTAAAAAAGATGACTTTTTAGCTGCCAATACTACAGTATTAGATGATTATGCAATAAGGAAAATAGAAGGAAGCATAGATAATTCCAGCAAGATAGAAGGACGGGTCACTATAAGTGCTGGGGCTGTAATAAAGTCTTCTACAATTAGAGGCCCTGTTATAATTGGGGAAGGGGCACATATACTTAATTCTTTTATTGGCCCATTTACTAGTATTGGGAAAGGAGCCAAAATTATAGATTCTGTTATTGAACATAGTGTTATTTTAGATGATGCAACTGTTGAAGGAATTGAAAGATTAGAGGATAGTTTAATAGGAAGATTATCAAAAGTTACACTTGGAAGTGGACACACAAAGGCTCTTAGGCTTATGATTGGAGATCACAGTCAGGTTGAAGTTTAAATAGAAAGGAAGGTATAAAATGGAAGAAAAAAAGTTTAAAAAAGGACCAATTAAAGGCGTAATTGTAAAAGATCTTAAAAAATATCTAGATGACAGGGGTTGGCTTATTGAACTTTATAGAGAAGATGAATTGGAAGGTTCCCCTCTTCCTAATATGGCTTATGTATCTTTAACTTTACCTGGCATTACAAGGGGACCTCATGCACATCATGAACAAACCGACCTGTTTTGT
>JAMONC010000191.1 GCA_027066725.1 Desulfobacterales bacterium | reverse complement strand
CAGTAAAAGTGGTTTTCCCTGTACCTCCTTTACCTGCCATTGCTATTATTTTTGTATTATAAGAAGCCATTTACATTACCTCACACAAATGTATACTTTTATCCTCTGAAATTCTTTTACACTAAGTGGGCCTTCAGGAAATTCTAATTCAGAAATACTAAATAAAAAACCCTGCCTATGAACAAAATCTAAAATTCTTATAGCTTCTTTTGTACCAACTCCAGGAATTTCAACTAACTGATCAAGTGTTGTATGATTTATATCAACACGTTTAAAAAATAATAGTGGATTATATCCTTTTATCTCTTTTATATCTTGTTTATATATAAACCTTACCAAACTACTAGAAATTAAATGTCCCCTTAAATAAAAGCTAAATATAGTAATTAATACTACAACTAACCAACAAACGATATGACGTATATAAATTCTATCAAAAAACATCAAATAACTATTCTTCTTATTCTTTATGTTTTTTTAATTCTGACTTAAGCAACTTATAACATATACCATCTAAAAGTGCCTGCCAGCTAGCCTCTAAAATATCATGAGAAACCCCCACTGTACCCCATTTATCGTGTTTGTCTCTAGATTCAATCAGAACTCTAACTTTAGCTCCTGTGCCAGGGACTCCCGGTAACACCCTAACTTTATAATCAGAAAGTCTCATCTCCTTAAGTTGGGGATAAAATTTCTCTAGCGCCTTTCTTATCGCATTATCTAAAGCATTCACAGGTCCATCACCTTCAGCAGCAGTATGTTCTATTTGTCCACCAACCCTTACCTTAACCGTAGCTTCAGCCTGGGGAGGGCTATCTTCTTTCTCTTTATGATCATATACTCTAAAACCTAATAACTCAAAATACTTGCGACTCATGCCTGTAGCCTTACGCATAAGAAGTTCAAAAGATGCTTCAGCTCCTTCAAACTGAAATCCTTGAGCCTCAAGTTCTTTAAGCTTTGCTACAATATCTAAAACAACAGGATCATGGCTATCTAGGTCTAAACCAAACTGCTTTGCTTTAGCAAGGACATTACTTTTACCTGCAAGATCAGAAACCAATATCCTTTGTACATTCCCTACTAATTCAGGACGGATGTGCTCATAGGTTTCAGGATTTCTTTGAACAGCACTTACATGTACACCACCTTTATGGGCAAAGGCACTTGCTCCTACATAAGGTAAATATTTATTGTGAGGGAGATTTGCTATCTCACTTACAAAACGTGAAGTACTAGTAAGTTTATTAAGATTTTCTTCTACATTACAGCTAAGTCCCATTTTTAAAATAATTGCTGGGATGATTGAACATAAGTTGGCATTACCACATCTTTCACCAAATCCATTCATAGTGCCTTGGACCTGTACAACACCTGCCCTTACAGCCATAAGAGAATTAGCAACAGCTACCTCTGCATCATTGTGAGCATGAATGCCAAGAAGAACTTTTTTGCCTAAATATTTTCTAACCTCTGTTACAATGTCGTATATCTCATGAGGTAGTGTTCCACCATTTGTGTCACAAAGTATAATTCTAGAGGCTCCTGCATCTACTGCCTCTTTTATGGTCTTTAATGCATACTCTTTATGTGCTTTAAATCCATCAAAGAAGTGCTCTGCATCGTAAAAAACATCTTCTACCCTATCTCTCAACCACCTTATTGATCCACCAATAAGCTCTAGATTTCTATCAAGACTGATTCTTAGGGCATCTTTTACATGTACATCCCAACTTTTTCCAAAAATTGTAACTATAGGAGCACCTGATGCCACTAAGGCCTTAAGATTTGGATCATCATCAGGAGAAAACTTAGCTAAATGAGTACTACCAAAAGCAGTAATCTTTGCATGCTTAAATTCATAAGTCTTTACTTGGGCAAAAAATTGGGCATCTTTTGGATTTGAACCTGGCCAACCTCCTTCAATATAATCCACCCCAAGTTCATCTAACTTTTGTGCAATTCTAAGTTTATCTTCAACAGAGAGGTTAAAGTCTTCTGCCTGAGTACCATCTCTTAAAGTAGTATCATAAATCTCAATCATTTTTTTCTTATTCATAGCTTTTATCCATCATTATTTAAGTTTTTTTATTATATTTAATTAAGTTATCTATAAGTAGGGAAATATTCAATGGGAAAAAGTTACTAACTATTTAACTTAAAGTACTTAAGCTATTAATTAAGTTTTAGTCTATTTTATTAAAGAGATATCTTTTAATCTTTCTTGTAGATGTTTTAGGGAATTCTTCATCCCTAATAGAAAAACCTTTTACCCTTTTATATGGAGCTATCTGTTTCATAGCATTCTTAACTTCCTTAGAAATAAGCTTGTATATCTCTTCATCGGAAAAAGTCTTATTGGGGAATTCTGCCCCTATTGTCTCATAATCAGGAACAATAACAGCATGAACCTCTTCCCCACCACTTGATACTCTTTTACCATAAACCATAGATTCTAAAATAAATGGACTCTTATTAAGTTCTGCCTCAACTTCTTCTGGATATACATTTTTACCAGCAGAGGTAACAATCAAATTTTTAGCACGGCCACAAACATATAGATAACCCCTTTTATCCTGAAAACCTAAATCCCCTGTCTTTAACCAACCATTTTTATCTAAAACTTCTGATGTGGCCTTTTTATTTTTATAATAACCTTTCATTATCATAGGACCTTTAAAAGCAAGCTCTCCTACACCATCATCATCAGGATCTATAATTTTTACATCTACTCCGGGAAGAGGTATTCCAATACTCTCTAAAACAGGCTCATCTTCTGGATTTAGGGTTAAAACAGGGCTTGCCTCTGTAAGCCCATATCCTTGAAGCATCTTTATACCTAACCGTCTAAATTCTCTTGGTATATCTGGCCTTAAAGGGGCACCACCTACTACAAAAAATCTTATATAACCAAGGCCTGCCTTTTTACGTAAATCTGCAAAAAGTTTTTTCCCAAGATCATAATTCCCTCTTTTTTCAGCAGCCTTTACTAAATTCATCATTAGCTTAAAAGCCATTCTTTTGGTAAAAGGTGCTTTACTAATAGCTCTATACATCCCCTCTAACATCTTCTGAAATAAAAGAGGTACACCTAACATAACAGTAGCCTTAGAGGCTTTTAAATCTTCTAATATATCCCTAGATTTTAGGCTTCTTGCAAAGGTAATATGGCAACCAGAGTAAACAGGAAGGATAAAACCTGCGGTACACTCAAAGGTGTGATGCATTGGTAAAACAGATAAAAATCTTTCTACATCAAAATGAACAGCCTGATAACAAGCTGCTGCATCAGAAACAATGTTTCTGTGAGTCAACATCACTCCCTTAGGAAGTCCTGTTGTGCCAGAGGTATATATTATTACACAAACATCATCTAATTTAAGCTTTGGAAGACGCTTATTAGCCTTTGAGGCCTTACCTTGTAATTTATCAATTGTTAAATACTCATCAGGAATACCATCTCCATTAGACATTACAATAATATTTTTAGGACCAGGAAAGCCTCTATATGTTTCAGAAACAACATCTAAAAACTTAGGAGTTACAAATGCTGTAGTTATCTTTGCATCTGCAATAATCCTTCTTATCTCGTTTTTGCCTAAAAGAGAATCTAGTGGCACACAAATACAACCTGCACTTATTATGGCAAGATATGCCATTGCCCACTCTGGAGAGTTATGCCCTAGAACTGCACAGTGATCACCTGGCTTAAGCCCAAGGGCTAAAAGCCCTTGGGCAAGCTTCATAACATTTTCATAAAGCTCTTTAAACGTAATAGTCTTATCACCTTCTTTAAGCCTTTGAGTCATAACAGGACGAGGCCCAAAGTCAGAGGCCGAGTTCTTTAACATCTCAGGGATAGTAAATATCCCTCTATGTTCTCTTATATTCCATTTCTTCATGTTAGTAGTTAAATTTGCCACTAAAACCTCCAGCGCAAATCTACATCTATTATATTAGCATATCCTTTGTATGTACCATATAGTAAAGGAGTTGCAGGAGATGGATGAGAATGTTCCATTCTTAAAAATGTATATGCCCCATCTATACTTAACCGTCCATGTACATAACCGAGTCCAACACAGAAAAGATGTCTATCATTTGTAGGAAGACTAGGGTCTCTATATTTATCATTTATAGGACTCTTATCGTATACATAAGCTGTTCTTACGACCATTGCATTAGATATATTGTGAGATAAAGATATACGAAGGGCATAAGTATCATGCCACTTTCTCGTTGCATCATAAGTCCCCGGGACTCCTGTACCAGGATATCTATCATACTTAAATGTAAGTGCCTTGTAACAAGACCAACCTGTCCATAAATATTCTAATCCTACCCGCCAAAACTTCTTAGGTACAATGTTTAAACCAATTGAGACAGTAGGAGGAAGTCTTAGTTTTACACTTGCATCTGAACGATAAAAACCAGGGATTGATTCATTATATTTAGTAATACCGTTTAATACTATCTTTATCCCAGATCTATAAACAAGGCCGAAAGAAATATTGGATTTAGGTTTTAAAATACATGAAACTACATAACCCCATGCCTCATCACTACCTGTTAATCTAGTACGGAGGGTAGGAATTGATGGTGTTACTGCTCTTGTCATTTCAGCATCTGCACGAACAAGTTGTACCCCTGCACCAAATGAAACCCATTTATAAGGAGAATAAGATAAAGAAGGTGTTACAAATACACACTGAAGATGAGTCTTTATAGCATAGTAACGGCCAGGCCAATCAGGATCCCACTCTGTAGTAAGTCCGTAAGGAACATTTGCTGATACACCTATTCCAAACCCCTTTGGAAGTGGATAAGCAATATATGCATAAGGGAGCATGTAACCCATTTTTTTCATGTGATATTCATAGTCACCCATTTGTAAAGATAAAGATGGCATAACAACTGCCATACCGCCTACAGCCTCTTTGTGGTTCATAAGAGCAATAGCTGCAGGATTAAACCATGCACTTTCAGCAGTATCTGTACGAGCACTCATAGTGGCACCATTTCCCATCCCTCTTGCAGAAAGCTCATTAAAAAGCTGAAATCCTGCACTAAAACCTTTAGAAGAAGAAAAAATTAAAATAAAACATAAACACAATGCTACAAAATAGCTTACATAAAGGCGCTTCATTATAATATACCCTCCTAATAAGAATTTAAGTTATTAATAATTTGCTAAAGATTAAGATTTAAACGAATTATCAAGATATTTTAGTTTAGTCAAGAATCTATTTATATTTTAAGAATCGAACGCAGTAGAAAAACATTAATTTTGGGATAAGACTATGGGATAGGATGTCTTAAAAAATAAAGACTATTTATACTAGAAATCTAGCATCTAAAACTTCCAGTAATTACTATATATTTTTTTTACTTCAGAGATTGTATCAAGAATAGATACAGAAGGAGATAAAGAAAGTTCAGCATCAAATATCTTGTCTCTTTGTCCCAATCCGATCTCTTTTATAATTGTAGCTACTCCTTCACTTAATCCATATAAATTATAGCCTCCTTCTAAAACAAAAAATAATCTACCTGGACACGTATGCTTGGAGATATCAAATAAGTAATTAGCAATAATAGAAAAACCATTAAGAGATATCTGAAATCCTCCTAAAGGATCATCAACATAAATGTCAAACCCAGCTGAAACCAATATAAAATCTGGGTTGTAAGAATAAGCTATTGGCATAAGAATTTGCTCATAAATATTTGCCATATCTTCATCTCTTACACCTCTAAAAAGAGGAATATTTACTGTGAATCCTTCCCCTTCCCCCTCACCTATCTCGTCAAGACTTCCTGTTCCTGGATAATATGGAAATTGATGAGTAGAGAAATAAAGCACATTAGAGCTATTGTAAAAACTCCATTGAGTGCCATTACCATGATGAAGATCAAAATCTACAATGAGAATTCTTTGAGCACCTAACTTATTAATCGCGTAATGAGCTGCTAAGGCAATATTATTAAAAAGACAAAAACCCCTTGCCTTAGAATATTCAGCATGATGTCCAGGAGGCCTTACTAATGCAAATCCTGCACGAAATTGGTTAGTAATAAGTTTATCTAAACAGTTAAAACACGCTCCTACTGCATTTATTGCTGCATCCCAAGAATATGCTCCTGCATAAGTATCTGGATCAAATTGTACAATATCCTTTCCTTTACTTTGGGCTATTGTCTCTATATAGTCTTGACTGTGATTCCATAAAAGTTCTTCAATATTAGCAGGTCTTGGAGCAATATTTACATATAGGTCTTTTATATCTGGTTTTTCTATTCTCTCATATATTACTTCTAATCGTCTAGGAGACTCAATGTGCGTTGGCCCAGGATTATGCTTTAAAAACAATGGATCAGAAATAACCACTATATTTTTAGGACTACAATTTTCCATAATTTATTCCCTTTTTATTATGGATTACATTTCTTACAAGGAAAATATCCATACCAATAAGCATCCCATTTATTTCTAAAAATTATACGATTCTTTTTTGAGGTTTGTCTACCTAAAGGACAGCAAGGACGATGAAATCTCATAGAACGTCTATTACCTATATAGTAAGGCTCTGTATCCTTTATAGGTAAAGACCAAATCCCTACTCTTTTTTTCATGGCAAGGCGTTGGGCTCTGATGAAACTCCTTTTAAAAGGCATATCATTTGTAAGATCACAATAGGCTAAACCCCTTTTTATTAAAATCAAATTTACACATCTTCCATCCCTTAAAAAAATCAAACCAAGTAACCTACCATACTGATCTCTTCCAAATCCTTTTGTATCCACAACAACTAGCTTATGAAAAACAAGAAACCTATTAAATTTTTTAGCTTTTATACCAAAAGGCTGAGCAGGATGACCATCATGTGCTATTTCTGGAGCATTTATACCTAAATATCTAACTTTTTCCCCATTTCTTAATACGATTGTATCACCGTCTATTACATAACTTACATAAGCTTTAAACCTTTTAGCACTTGCTTTTTTAGGAGTAAGCCTACACCCACCTTGAAAGAAAAAAATGATAAATACCAAAAAAGTTAAAAATATTCTGTTAATTTTTATAAATCTAGTCATATACCTATTTCTCATCTAATGTCTTCTTTACTATAGAAAGGGTAAAATAAGAGGGGGGTTGTTCTAAATTGATATTTCTTATATCCTCCCAAATCTTCTCTCCCTTAAGTCCGCATCTACTTATCAGAGAAGCAATTTTTATATTATTTTGTTTACTTAAAAAATCAAATATTTCTTTCCAATGCTTATAAACCTTCATAATGACAATATTATCAGATATAGGAAAAATCTCTTCCAATCTTTTACTCCCATTGACTCCGGTTAATATTGTCAAAGACTCATCCCCTGTAACTAAGGGTATATTTAAACGTGCTGAAGCTGCTTGAAATGAAGTGATACCAGGAATTACCTCTACTTCTATATGTTTATCTATTGTATATAGATACTGCCATAAGTATGAATAAGTAGAATAAATACTTGGGTCACCTAAGGTAATAAAAGCAGCATCTCTCCCTATTCTTAAAGCTTTATATACTTCAAGTGCATTTTTATTCCATGCCTTTTTTAAAAGCGTTTCATCTTTTGTCATAGGAAAGTAAAGCTGTGTGCATCTACAGTTACTATTTATATAAGAGGAAACGATATCAAAAGCTGTACTTTTTGACTCAGAACTAGAGGTAACGCTAAAGATATTTGATACATTTTTTAATATTTTTATAGCCTTAATAGTTAATAATTCAGGATCTCCTGGGCCTACTCCTATAGCATATAATTTGCCTAATCTATACTCCATTTTTATTCCTTATCTTAATTTCTTATCTTTTTATTTTTAAGTATCCTTAAAATAAAGATCATCATCCACAATAGTCCATATATATTCAATAAAACGAGGGTCTATTTCATTATCATTTAATGATGAAAAGATTTCTTCTAATGGCTTTAATGTAGAGTATATTATCTCATAAAATCTATTCTTATCAAGCTCTAGCTCTTTATTATACAAAGAATCTACTAATTTATTTACTACATCCTTGCTTAAACTACCATCACCAACAAATAATAGCTTTTTTAATTCCTTAAGCTCTTTTAAGCTAAGAGGTTTTAATTCTTTTATGTTATTAATACATAACTGAGCTAATACAGTAGCAAGTGCCATAGTCCATGTAAGCTCACGAGAAGTCCCAATATTAGTATGAGTAAAAACACCTTTATGCCAATTAGACCAATGAGGTTCAATCAAATATTTTACTACCTTAGACCATTCCTCTAACTCTTTAAGTAAATTATCTATTTCCAATATCTCATCAACAGAACGAAAGCCTCTGTATTCTTGAATTAAAGGATCCCAATAAAGTATTTGCCTTGTTAAAAGTCCTAGAAATCTATTTTGGACATCTTCTTCTAAATACCAACCTTCTGAATGTACTAAATCAGAATTAACTAAAGCCAATGCTTTAGATTTTAATGCCCTTATAGAACTATTAGCTAGCCTAATTAAATCCTCAATTGGTATTTGAGTTAAAAGCTGTTCAGGACTTTCCCCAAAATCTTTATGTAATTGTTCAAGAGCTATGTTTATAAGGCCTGCAGCCCTAAAAATAACTTGTCTAAGTTGTAAAGGATCATCTAAATCAACAAGATCAGCCATTAAAAGCTTATTTGCAACCCAAACCCACTCTTTTATAATCCTACCCATCACAGGTTTACCTACCAAAGAATCAAGAGCATTTCTTAAATAAGGTAGATCATCTATATAAAGAGTTGGCACAAAAGCAGGCATTGTAAGTTCTTGGGTTATATCTACATCAGGAAGCTCTATACGTCTCAGATTATTTTTATCAATAGGAGCATATATATCTATTGCCTCAAAATATTCAGGTATACCCCAATCTGCTAGTCTATTATTTCTCCATCTATATGCAAACTCAAAGGTCTCTGTAGGTATATCAAAAACCATCGACTCCATTAAATCTCTGTAAGCTGGGGGGAAAAAATCTATTAATATCTCAATAATTCTTGCCCATAATGGCTGTAGTTTTTTATTCTTAAACTCAATAAAATATGTATCATCTAACGTAAAACCAGGAAGCACATCTTTTGCCTCTTGGATATCCATTTCATCTGGACGCTTGTATATAGATAAAAAAGGACGCATTATTGTAGGTAAAAGAGATTCATCTTTTTTTACTATCCACTCAAGCCATCTAGCCACAACACTTTCACTTGCCTCAAATAACAAAAGTAACCAAGCAACTATTTTTTCTGGTACTATCTTATCTTTATACCACCAGTCTAAATCGAACATAAACTGGAGTTGTTCAGCACTTGCCATACGTAAGAGCTCAAGGCAATCCTGAATGCCTATAGCCTTAATCGTCCAAAATAATTCTTGTGTAGGCATTGCTTGCACTAACTCTTCAGCTTTTTTAGAAAGTAGAATAAGTTCTTGCCTTTTCTCCCAAGGACAAAGCAGTATTAGGCTTGCTTGTTGTTCCAGGTTCAATTTATTAAATATTTCCTCAGCTTCTTGTGCTGGTTTTTTTAATAATGCCTCAGGATTTTGTGATAGCTGTTGCCAGAGTTCTAAATCTCTCATAATAAACTCCTAATATTAAGTCTTATATTTAGTTAAAAAGATCAACTTAATAAACAAATCAATAAGTTATAATTATATTCAGTAAGCGTTACGATTAATTATGTTACTAAATCAAGTTTCATAGTAGATGACCCGATATAGGTTTAGGTTAATATTAAAACATAATAGGTAAAGATTAACATTAAGTACTCTTTTAAAGATTTACAAGGGGGGATAATAATCAATTTAGAGGTTAAAAATGATTGATGATTACTATCTAAAGAATAGAGATAAATTAAACATATTAATTGCTGAAGATGAACAAGAAATTGCAGACTTATTAGTAGAACTTCTATCCCAAGATGACAGAAACATCTCTATTGTACATGATGGACAGCAAGCCATAGAAATACTTAAAAAAAAGCCTTTTGATCTGTTAATTACAGATCTTATGATGCCTAAAATAGATGGGATGAAAGTTCTACATATAGCTAAACGCCTATATCCTCAAATATTAATCATTATTATAACAGGTTATGCTTCTTTAGAAACAGCTATACAAGCTGTTAAAGAAGGAGCATACGAT
>JAMONC010000190.1 GCA_027066725.1 Desulfobacterales bacterium | reverse complement strand
AATACTTTATTAAAAGATGAGTTGTTTGGGAGAATACCTTGTACCTTTGATGTCATTTGAAAAAGCGTTTCATATCTTTCTACCAAGAATAGTTCAGGTACACTTACACTACCTGTTAAAGAAAGCCTTCCTATATCATTTCTCAATAAATCTACAATCATTACGTTTTCAGCACGATTTTTAGGGTCATGTTTTAAAAAATTAGCAAGTTTTATATCTTCCTTAAGATACCTTCCTCTAGAAATAGTCCCTTTCATAGGGCGTGAGTAAATAATATCTTTATCGATTCTAAAAAATAGTTCTGGGGATAGAGACAGACACCATATATTATCAAACTTAATTAAAGCACTGTAGGAAACAGCTTGCTGCGCCCTTAGGGCTAAATAAAGTTCTATTGGATCACCAAGGTATTTAAATAACATCTTAAATGTATAATTAACCTGGTAGGTATCACCTTTTTGAATGTAGTTTTTTATCTTTTCTATTGCTTTTATATAGTCTTTTTTAGTTATACAAGCTTTCAGATTAGATACATAAGAAGAACACTCAGGATTAGGCCATGGAAAGCTCTTTTTAGTATTTGTATGATCCCATAGCTTAGTAGGCTTTTTAAATACACCAAGACATGCCAGGGGAAGCTTTGTTTTTTTAGAGCTTAAAAAAGTATTTAATCTTTTTTCAAACAGATAGCCTAGCTCATAACACCACCAACCTGCTAGATAATATCCGTTTTTAAGGGCAGAGTTTACCTTGTTTTCAAATTCATCTAAACAACTATGGCTATCTAGCTTTATTACAGATATAGGGTCTTTAAATAAATAAGATGTTTTTTCATCTCCAATGCTACGGCTAGTTTCAAGAAGGACAAAAGAGGAATGATTTTTTATATCTTTTAAGACTTCATCCACGTTTAATGGATAAAATTTACCTGTAACATATACTTGCTCTTCCATAATGAATCCATTTTATACTTTTGGTCTTAAGTCTCATTAAAATCTTAAAAGAATTATAGTGAAAAATAAAATAAAGCTATTTATCACCAGTATATACTGTAACAATACCAAAAGTTAGAGGACGAAACCTTACTTGTTTAAATCCCTTTTCTTCCATCATCTTTGCAAGGACAGGGGGGTCATAAAACTCTTGAATTGAATTAGCCAGATATGAATAAGCCTCTTTGTCTCCAGATATAATTCCAGCAAGAAATGGTAAAAATTTGTGTAAATAAAATCTATAAATAGGAGCAAATATAGGATTTTGGGGTCTTGAAAATTCTAAAATTACAGCTCTTCCCCCTTTTTTTAATACCCTATACATCTCTTCTAGTCCCTTATCTGGACGACTTAAATTCCTTATACCAAAAGCTACAGTGACGCCCCAAAAGGTTTCATCTTTTAGTGGTAAGTTTTCTCCATCTCCACAAACAGGTGATATGTAAGGTGCTTTTTTAGTGTTTTTATACTTTTTTATCCCAAAATCTAACATATCAAAGCAGAAATCAAGGGCAACTACGTGACGTTTTTTTTGTCTTATTATTTCTGCTGTTAAAGGTAAGGTGCCTGCGCATAGATCAAGTATTGGACCATCTTTATATCTTTTTAATTCTTTTATAGCCACCCAACGCCAATAATGATCTGTATAACCACTTAGTAAGGTATTTAATAAATCATAGCGCTTAGTAACGGATGCAAATTTATTTTTTACAAATTTCTTTTTTTCTTCGCCTTTAGGTATCATAGTTATATCTTAAAAAATTCTATCTTTTTTATTGGACTTATGATCTCTTTTTGAGCTAAGTATTTAAAAAATAGCTTTAATCCTTCTTGTTTTTTAAATGAAAGATCAAACTCTATATCTCTTAGATAATTAATAGTATCCATCTTAGACATGGGTATTCTATGGCATACCTTTTCAGAGATTGTATCAAGAGACATCTGCCCTCTTGCAACCATCTTTTTTAAGAAATACCAAAAGTCACATATAATTGATGATTTTTGAGATATTATAGATTTCCTAAGTGCCATTACTGCAAAGACAAAAGGAAGTCCTGTTTTATCAAGCCATATTTGAGCAAGGTCTAATATGTAATAATTGGATAAGTTCCTTGCTAGAAAAAGTGCTTCATCTCCAATTGCAAGATAGGCCTTTTTGGTA